>CAJTVI010000003.1 GCA_910579545.1 uncultured Oscillospiraceae bacterium
GATCTGCACCTCAACGAGCTGGTGGACGAGGAGTTTACCAAGTTTTTCAGCGAGACGGTGGCGGTGGTGCCCGAGGAGGAACTGGAGCCGGAGCCGGGCGGGTTTTTCCAGCGGCGGCGCTCGCGCAAGGCCCGCGCCGCCCGCGCGGCGGCCGAGGAGGAACCGCTGCGCCCGGACGAGGGGCTGACCGGCGAGGTGCAGCTGGAGCCGGAGGGCCCGCTGCTGGCCGACCTGGACCAGGAGCCCCCCGGGTACGGCGAGGAGCCGCCGGCCCGCCGCCGGTTCGTGCTGCCCCGCATCTTTGGGGTGGAGGAGCCGGAGGAGGAAGGCCCCTTTGAGGAGGAGGAGCCGGAGGACTACCTGGACGACTACGCCGACCTGCAGGACGCCCCCTCGGTGCAGGCCGACCTGCGCGGCATGCGGGCCTCGCTGCAGCTGCGGGCGGTGCTCACCGGGCTGCTCACGGCGCTGCTGTTCTACCTGGGCCTTGCGGCCAGCGGCTTTTTGCCGGTGCCGGCGGCCCTGGATCCATCCATTGCCCCGGCGGCCTATCTGGGGGCCAGCCTCGCGCTGCTGGCGGCGGCGGGGGCGCTGTCCTTCCAGGCGCTGCGCAGCGGGCTTGCGGGCCTTTTTGGCGCCCCCAGCCCGGACAGCCTGCCCGCGCTGGCCTTTTTGGCCGCGGCGGCCCAGCTGCTGGTCTTCCTCTTTAAGCCGGACAGCTACCTGCCGGTGGAAACCACCCTGTTTGCCGCGGCCGCCGCGCTGCTGCTGTGTCTGGACGCGGTGGGCAAGCGGATGATGAGCGGGGTGGTGGAGCGCAATTTTGAGATCGTTTCCTCGGGGGTGGACCATGTGGCCGCCTACCGCCTGCGGGACAAAAAGCTGGCCGAAACCGCGGCCGCCGGCCTGGCCGAGCCCGAGCCCAGCCTGCTGATCAACCGGCCCACCGCTCTGGTAAAGGGCTTTTTGCACCAGAGCTTTTCCGAGCGCTGGAGCGACCGGCTGGCCCAGCGCCTTGCCTGGGCCATGGCCGGCTGCGCGCTGGCCGCGGCGGTGATCGCGGCGGCCAAGGGCGGCGGGGCCGCGGGGGCGGTGTCGGTGCTGGCGGGGGCGCTCTGCCTGGGCGGGCCGCTCAGCTGCACCCTGCTCTCGGCGGTGCCCAGCCTGCTGATGCAAAAAAGCGCCTGCCGTGTGGGCGCGGTGGTGCCGGGCTGGAGCGCGGTGCAGGAGATGAGCCGGGCCAACGTGGTGGTTGTGGGCGCGCGGGACCTCTTCCCCTCGGCCAGCGTGGTGCTGCACGGCATCAAGACCTTTGAAAAGGAGCGCATCGACCTTGCCATCCTCTACGCGGCCTCGGTGCTCATTGAGGGCTGCGACACCCTGCGGGACGTCTTTTTGAGCATCATCCAGAACAAGACCGAGATGCTCTACCCGGTCGAAAACCTCACCCACGAGGTGGGCGGCGGCTTTGTGGCCTGGGTCGAGCACAACCGGGTGATCCTGGGCAGCCGGGAGATGATGCAGAGCCACGACATCGACATCCCCTCGATGGACTGCGAAAACCGCTACACCCGCAGCGGCCGCTACCAGCCCATCTACCTGGCGGTGTCCGGCAAGCTGTTCGGCATGTTCGTGGTGAGCTACCGGCCCGACCCCGACGTGGCCGACGTGCTGGGCCAGCTGCTGCGCAGCGGGCTGTCGGTGCTGGTAAAAAGCGACGACTTTTCCATCACCGCGCCGCTCATCCAGCGGGTCTACCGGCTGCGGGAGGGCAGCGTCAAGGTGCTCTCCGGCCCCGAGCGCAAGGCGCTGGCCCCGGCCACCGCCTACCTGCCCGAGAGCGAGGGCTGCATGACCCACCTGGGCAGCTTTGCCTCCTTTGTGGGCGGCCTGCAGGCCGCCGAGGGCGCGGCCTCCGGCGAGCGCGCCGCCGCGCTGGTGCAGGCGGTGTCGGTGGTGTGCAGCTGCGTGCTGGCCTTGCTGCTGGCCTTTACCGGGGGCCTTTCCGGCCTGGCCCTGCCCGCCCTGATCCTCTACCAGGCGGCCTGGAGCGCGCTGGCCTTGGCCATGCCCCTCTTAAAAAAATACTGACCCTGCCCTAAAAAATACTGCGCCCCCTCCGGCTCACCGGAGGGGGCGCTTTTGCGTGCTGCGCTTTGGCGCAGGGCGGCGGCTCCCTTCAGGCTGCCGCCGGCCCCTTTTTAGTTTGCCGCCGGCCCCTTTTCGCCTGCCGGCCCTCTTTTAGCTTGCCGCCGGCCCCTTTTCACCTGCTGCCGGCCCCTTTTCGCCTGCCGCCGGCCCCTTTTCGCCTGCAGGCCCTCTTTTAGTTTGCCGCCGCCTGCCGCACGGTTTTTTTGACGTCCCGCAAGATCTCGTCGATGCTGCGCGCGGTGTCGGCAAAATAGCCCGCATAGTCGGTGGTCAGGCGCCCGCCGATGCGCAGGATGCCGCCGTAGAGATGGGCGGTCAGCAAAGCGCGCAGCGGTTCCGCGTCGCCGCGGCGCAAGGCCTCGTACAGTTCCAGATGCTCCTTGTACAGCACGTCAAACTGCCTGGTGGCCTTATAGTCCATCCGGCGGTAGCGGGAGTAGTGCACGTCCATGTGCTGGATGATCTGCCACAGCTTATATTTGCCCACCGCCACCATGCACAGCTCGTGGAATTTGGAGTCGGTCTGGTAAAACTGGTGGTCCGCGATGCCCAGTTCCAGCTGCAGCTTCTGCTGCTCTAAGTTGCGGGCCAGCTTTTCCAGCAGCTGGGGGCTGGGCCGGGCGGCGATCTGGGTCATTGCGCCCAGCTCCACCTGCACCCGCATATAGATGATCTGCTCCACCATGTCCAGGTCGATCAGGGTCACAAAGGTCCCCTTTTTGGGGATCACCTCCAAAAAGGCGTCGGTGCGCAGCCGCTCAAACACCCCGCGCACCGGCGTGCGGGAGATGTTGAACCGCTTGCACACCGCGTTTTCGCTCAAAAGGGTTCCGGGTACCAGCTGGAGGCTCAGGATCTCGTCCCGCAGGATTTCGTACAGGTCGTTGTTTGAGATCCGGGCACTCGCCTCGGGGCCGGCCATCATGTTGAGGTACATGAAAAGGATCCTTTCCTTCCTTCGCCGCAAAACAGCGTATCATAATAATTTGCAATCAAATTATAGCATATCGAAACCATGTGTACAAGAACAAAAACGCGCGGCACAGCAAAACGCCTTGTTCTTGGATACAAGTGCCTAAAACCCGGGCCGCATTTTTGTGCACGCCAACAAAAATACGGCCGGGATGCATGGAACTTGGATACAAATAAATTGCCTAATACAGAAAAAAGACACGAAAAAACCGCAAAATATATACAGAATATAGCAATATTGCCCCAAAATACCGGCTGTGTTTTGTGCTTGTTCTATAAAACATGTGTACAAGATTTTGGCCGGGATTTTTGCTTGTCAGCCCATAGGGGGCTTGGTATAATGGGGGTGTCGGAACCCGGACACCCTGTTGGAGGAAAGGGCCTGCAAGGGCTATTTTTGTGCATTTTGCACAAAACTTTGCGCTGCCCCCTCCCAGGGGGAAACACAGGCGGCGGGGGTGGGCGCCCCCGGCCAAAAAGCATAAAGGAGAGTGCGCGCCATGGCAGACAAAAAGCAGTATGTTTACAAGATCGACAAGCTGCCCTTTACCCCGCTGGTAGAGGAAGAGGGCATCGTGACCCAGTTTATTTTGGGCGACAACATCCAGATCAGCTTTATCCAGAACCCCCCGGGGGCCACCTTCCCCCTGCACGCCCATGACGCCGAGCAGATCCTCATCATGCTGGAGGGCACCGAGGAGCACATCATCGACGGCCAGGAGGTGCACATGGAGGCCGGCGACGTCTGCGTGCATCCGGGCGGGGTCGTGCACGGCGGCAAGACCCTCACCGGCTTTAAGGGCATCGACATCTTCTCGCCCCCCCGCACCGACAAGGGCGGCCATGTGGAGCGGATGGCCAAGTATGGCACCCTGCCCCGCGAGGACGGCAGCTATCCCGAAAACAAGGTGGAGACCGACGTGCCCACCTGGTTTGCGGGCGTAAAGGCGGCGTTTGAAAGCAAGTAACGCGGCCCGCAGCAGCGCAAGGTTCGGCCGGTCCGGCCGAAAAATTGGCCCGGCCGCGCTTTTTGGGCGCGGCCGGGATACACTACAACAGTACAGGAGGATGACCCCATGAAAAAGGCTTTGGCACTTGTATTGGCGCTGGCTATGGTGCTGGCGCTGGCCGCCTGCGGCGGCTCTGCCAGTTCGGCGCCCGCTGCTTCGAGCGCGCCGGCGGCTTCCACCCCCGCCGCGTCCGCCCCGGACGCCCCCGCGGCGGCCCCCACCTACACCCTCAAGCTGGCCCACTATGCCACCGAGGACCATCCCGGCGGCGTGGCTGCCCGCCAGTTTGCGGACGAGATCTTTGAAAAGACCAACGGCGACGTGCTGGTTGAGGTTTACCCCAACAACGAGCTGGGCGACCCCGCGCAGATCCTGGAGCAGAACATCCTGGGCGCGGTGGATATGTCCCTTGGCACCCAGGGCTCGCTGGACAAGTACTCCAAAAAGTTCGCCACCGTTATGATGCCCTTTACCTTTGAAAGCTACGAACTGGCCTACGCCGTGCTGGACGGCCCCTTCTATGACTGGGTCAAGGACGAGCTGCTGGACCAGGGCCTTGTTTACCTGGGCAGCTGGGATTACGGCTTCCGCTGCATGACCAACTCGGTGCGGCCGGTCAACAGCCCGGACGACGTCAAGGGCCTCAAGATGCGCACCCCCGGCGAGATCCAGCTGCAAAGCTGCATGGAGGCGCTGGGCGCCGAGGTGCAGTCCATCGCCTTCAACGAGCTGTACCTCTCGCTCAAGCAGGGCGTTGTGGACGGCCAGGAGAACCCGGTCAGCGTTATCTACACCCAGAAATTCTATGAGACCCAGAAATATCTGGCCGTGACCAACCATGTGTACAACTCGATGAACCTGGTGGTAAGCCAGAAAACCTGGGACAGCCTGCCGGCCGAGTACCAGCAGATCATCACCGAGGCCAGCGCCCACGCCGCCGCCACCATGCGTGAACTGGTGAGCAGCAGCGACGCCGACTACATCGCCAAGCTGGAGGCCGAGGGCATGGAGGTCACCTACCCCGACACCGCCCAGTTTGCCGCCGCGATGCAGCCCTCTTACGACAAGATCGCCGAATACTGCGGCGACGCCAGCTATATCACCACCTTCCAGCAGATGGTGGAGGACTGCCGCAAGCAGCTGGCCGGCTGATTTTTTGCAACCCCCTTTTCAGAATGCCTTTTTGAATGGCGGCAGCCGCATGGCGGCTGCCGCCATTCCTTAAATCCGGGGGCATAAAGGTTTCTTAACGGCCCCGGCATTAAAAAACAGCAAAAGGAGGCAGCGCAATGGTCGCATTGATCACCTGTGTTTTACTCATCGGGCTGATGCTTGTGGGCGTGCCGGTCGCGGCAAGCATGGGCATCACCTCGGCGGGCATCTTCGCGGCGCTGGGCCAGGCGGATTTCCTGCCGGTCATGGCGCAGCGCATCTATGTGGGCACCACCAGCTTTACCATGCTGGCCATCCCCTTTTTCATCCTGGCCGGCAACCTGATGAACACCGGCGGCATCACCGACCGCATCTTTACCTTTGCCCGCGCCTGCTGCGGCCACTGGCCGGGCGGCCTTGGGCAGGTCAACATCCTGTCCAGCGTTATCTTTTCGGGCATGAGCGGCGCGGCCGTGGCGGACGCCGCGGGCCTTGGCGCCATCGAGATGAAGGCGATGACCGACGCCGGGTTCGACAAGCGGTTTGCCGCCGGCATCACGGCCGCGTCCAGCACCATCGGGCCGGTCATCCCGCCCAGCATCCCGTTTGTGGTGTACGCCTCGGTCACCAGCGTGTCGGTGGGCGCGCTGTTTATGGCCGGCTTTGTGCCCGGCCTTTTAATGGCGCTGGCCATGGGCGTAAGCGTCTATATCACCAGCAAGCGCAAGGGCTACCCGGTGGAACAAAAGCTCAGCGCCAAAGAGCGACTGCGCGCCTTCTGTCGGGCCATCCCCAGCCTGATGACCGTGGTCATCATCATCGGGGGCATCTGGGGCGGCTTTTTCACCCCCACCGAGGCGGCCGCGGTGGCCAGCCTGTACGCGCTGGTGCTCGGCACCCTGATCTATAAGGAGCTGACCTTCAAGGACGTAGTGCGGGTAATGCGGGAGAGCATGATGCAGTCCTGCAAGACCCTGTTCATCATTGCGGTGGCAAACTTCCTCACCTACTTTTTGCAGCACCAGCGCATCCCCAACGCGGTCATCAACGGCATGACCGCCATCACCACCAACCCGCACATCCTGCTGCTTATCATCATCTTTATCCTGCTGGTGCTGGGCTGCTTTGTGGAGGGCACGGCCGTGATCCTGATCGCCACCCCCATCTTCCTGCCCATCATCCAGAGCATGGGGTACGACCTTGTGCAGTTTGGCGTTGTGATGATCCTGGCCAGCATGATCGGCCTGCTCACCCCGCCGGTGGGCATGAGCCTGTACGCGGTGGCGAGCATTACAAAGGTGGACCTGATCGAACTTTCCAAGGAGGTGGCGCCCTACCTGCTGGGCATCGCGCTGGTCATGTTCCTGTGCGCGTACACGCCCATCGCCACCTTCCTGCCCGCGCTGCTTGCATAAGGAGGTGCCGCAATGAATGTACTGAAAAAGATCGACGCCGCTGTGGGCAAGGTATTGGACACCGCATGCCTCCTCTTTTTTGCGGGGCTGTTTATCCTGCTGGCCCTCAAGGTGTTTTTCCGGATCGTGCCGGTCCTCAGCTATTTCCCGTCCTTTTCCACCGGCGCGTTCGATGAGATCATCGAGTGGCTGTTTGCCTGGCTGATCATGACCTGCTCCTCGCTGCTCTGCCGCAGCAACGAGCATTTCCGGGTGGATATTTTGCAGATGAAGCTGGGCCGCACCCGCGCGGGCGAGATCCTGGAAACCGTGGTCTACACGGTGGCGCTGGTGTTTTACCTGCTGCTGTTTGTATACGGCCTCTCGCTCTGCCGCACGGCGGTGCAGACCACCGCGCTGCTGCGCATCCAGGTGCGCTGGTTCTACCTGTGCATGCCGGTAAACGCGGCCATCATGTGCGTTTACACGGTGCGGGACATCGCAAAGCACGCGATGGGCATCGCCCGGCCGGCCGGGGCAAAAGAGGGCTGAGCATTTGCATTTTGCTGTTTTTATGATAGAATACCTATGAAAGAACCGTAACAAAAAGGAGAACCAAACAAGCTATGTCAAAAACGATTCTGATCACCGGCGCAAGCACCGGGATCGGCGCCGCCACGGCGCGGTGCCTTGCGCCCGGCAATATTTTGCTGCTGCACTATAACGCGTCCAGGGACGCCGCGGTGCAGGTCAGCCGGGATGTGGAGGCCGCGGGCGGCAAGGCGGTCCTGCTGCAGGCCGACCTGACCAGCGAGGCGGCCTGCGTGGCGCTGGCCGATGCGGTCAAGGCCCAGACCGGCCATCTGGACGTGCTGGTCAACAACGCGGGCGGCATGATCCGCCGCCAGGCGGCGGACGCGCTGGAGTGGGACCTGATGGAGCAGATCTTTGCGCTCAACACCTTCAGCCTGATGAAACTCAGTTCGCTCTGCGTGCCGCTGCTGCGCAAAAGCCAGCAGGGGCCCTGCATCGTCAACATCTCCAGCATCGTGGTGCGGCACGGCGGGCCGGGCGCGACCATCTACGCCGCGGCCAAGGGCGCGGTGGACGTGGTGACCCGCGGCTTTGCCCGGGAACTCGCGCCGGACATCCGGGTCAACTCGGTTACGCCCGGGGTCATCGACACCCCCTTCCACCACAAGGTGAGCACCCCGCAGCAGATGGAGGCCTGGGCGGCGGGCAACCCGCTCAAGCGCAACGGCGGGCCCGAACACATCGCGCAGGCGATCCGCCTTTTGATCGAGGACGATTTTATCAACGGCGAATCCATCGACGTCAACGGCGGGCTCAACATCCGCTAAGGCCCCGCGGCCGCCCTTTGGGCTGTGCGCGGCAAAAGAAAGGAGCAGGCTTTTATGGACATCCGTTACAGCTGCAACCAGCGGGACTTTAAGCGGTACACCACCGAGGAGACCCGCCGTGAATTCCTGATCGAAAACCTCTACCGGCCAGACGAGGTCGCGGCGGTGTACAGCCATGTGGACCGGATGGTCACCCTGGGCTGCATGCCGGTGCGCGAGGCGGTGCCGATCGACAAGGGCATCGACGTATGGGCCAACTTTGGCACAAGCTATTTTTTGGAGCGCCGGGAGATCGGCATCTTCAACATTGGCGGCGCGGGCAGCATCACGGTGGACGGCACCGTGTACAAGCTGGGCTATAAAGACTGCCTGTACATCACCCGCGGGGCCAAGGAGGTGCTGTTTGCCAGCGACGCGCCGGACGCGCCGGCCAAGTTCTACATGGTCTCGGCCCCGGCCCACTGCAGCTACGAGACCCGGCTGATCACCCTGGCCGACGCCGCCAAGCGCCCCATCGGGGACGCCGCCACCTCCAACAAGCGGGTGATCAACCAGTTCATCCACCCGGACGTGCTGCCCACCTGCCAGCTTTCGATGGGCATGACCGCGCTCGAGACCGGCAGCGTCTGGAACACCATGCCGGCCCACACCCACGAGCGCCGGATGGAAATCTATATGTACTTTGAGGTGCCCAAGGACAACGTCGTCTTCCACATGATGGGCGAGGGCAGCGAGACCCGCCACATTGTGATGCAGAACGAGCAGGCGGTCATCAGCCCCAGCTGGAGCATCCACGCCGGGGCGGGCACCGCCAACTACACCTTTATCTGGGCGATGGGCGGCGAAAACCAGGCCTTTGACGATATGGACACCATCCCCACCACCCAGCTGCGGTAAGCCCCGCAGCGCCCGTCTTGAAGCAGGAACCCGCCCGCCCGCGTTTTGCGGGCCGGCGGTTTTGGCAAAAAAAGGAACGCCGGGCCTTTTTGGAGGTCCGGCGGCCCTTGGGTTTAAGAGAAAAGGAGAGAACGCTATGAACATCAACGCATTCAGCCTGGAGGGCAAGGTCGCCCTGGTCACCGGCGCAAGCTACGGCATCGGCTTTGCCATTGCCAAGGGCATGGCCCAGTGCGGCGCCACCATCTGCTTCAACGACATCAACCAGGAGCTGGTGGACAAGGGCCTGGCCGCCTACAAGGCCGAGGGCATCACGGCCCACGGGTATGTCTGCGACGTGACCAACGAGGAGGCGGTGCAGGCGCTGGTGGCCAAGATCGCCGCCGAGGTGGGGGTCATTGATATCCTGGTCAACAATGCCGGCATCATCAAGCGCATCCCCATGTGCGAGATGAGCGCGGCCGATTTCCGCAAGGTCATCGACGTGGACCTCAACGCCCCCTTCATCGTGTCCAAGGCGGTGATCCCGGCCATGATCGAGAAGGGCCACGGCAAGATCATCAACATCTGCTCGATGATGAGCGAGCTGGGCCGCGAGACAGTCTCGGCCTACGCGGCGGCCAAGGGCGGCCTCAAGATGCTCACCCGCAACATCTGCTCGGAGTACGGCGAGCACAACATCCAGTGCAACGGCATCGGCCCCGGCTACATCGAGACCCCGCAGACCGCCCCGCTGCGCGAGCGCCAGCCGGACGGCAGCCGTCATCCCTTTGACCAGTTCATCATCGCCAAGACCCCGGCCGCCCGCTGGGGCACCACCGACGACCTGGTAGGCCCGGCGGTCTTCCTCGCGTCGGACGCCTCCAACTTCGTCAACGGCCACGTGCTGTACGTGGACGGCGGCATCCTTGCCTACATCGGCAAGCAGCCGTAAGCGGCCCGATCAAACTGCGCCTCAAAAAAGCCCCTGCCCGCGATTTTGCGCGGGCAGGGGACTTTTTAGTATATTGTCCTCCCCGCACAGTATCTGCGGGGAGCAAAGGGGGGCTGGGGGCCTTTGGCCCCCAGATTGGCCTTTGGCCCGCTCAGTCCTCCTCTAACTTGAGCACCGCGGTAAAGGCCTCGCTGGGCAGCTGGACGCTGCCCAGCTGGCGCATCTTCTTTTTGCCCTCCTTCTGCTTTTCCAGCAGCTTTTTTTTGCGGGTGATGTCGCCGCCGTAGCACTTGGCCAGCACGTCCTTGCGCATCGCCTTGACCGTCTCGCGGGCGATCACCTTGCCGCCGATGGCCGCCTGCACCGGGATCTCGAACATCTGCCGCGGGATGTTCTCCTTCAGCCGCTCGGCCAGCCGGCGGCCCTTGGCGTAGGCCTTGTCCTCATGCACGATCATCGAGAGGGCGTCCACCATCTCGCCGTTGAGCAGCATGTCCAGCTTGACAAGCTTGGACTCGCGGAACCCCTTCAGCTCGTAATCATAGCTGGCGTAGCCCCGGCTGCGGCTCTTGATGGCGTCAAAAAAGTCGTACACGATCTCGCCCAGCGGCAGCTCGTAGTGCAGGTCCACCCGCTCGGCGTCCAGATACTTCATGTCCGCCAGGGTGCCGCGGCGGTCCTGGCAGAGGTCCATCAGGCTGCCCACATACTCGGCCGGGGTAAAGATGTGGGCGTCCACAAACGGCTCCTCCTGCCGGGCGATCCGCCCCGGGTCGGGGTAGTTGGTGGGGTTGTCGATGGTCAGGGTGCTGCCGTCGGTCAGGGTGATGCGGTACTCCACGCTCGGCGCGGTGGTGATCAGCTCCAGGTCGAACTCCCGCTCGAGCCGCTGGGTGATCACATCCAGGTGCAAAAGGCCCAAAAACCCGCACCGGAACCCAAAACCCAGCGCCGCGCTGGTCTCGGGGTCAAAGCTCAGGGCCGCGTCGTTCAGCTGCAGCTTTTCCAGCGCGTCCTTGAGGTCGGGGTACTTGGCCCCGTCGGCCGGGTAGATGCCGCAGAACACCATCGGGGTCACCTTGCGGTAGCCGGGCAGCGGCTCGGGGGTGGGGGCGGCGGCCAGGGTCACCGTGTCGCCCACCCGGGTGTCCCGCACGTTCTTGATGCTGGCGGTCAGGTATCCCACCTCGCCCGCCCGCAGCTGGCCGGTGGGCGAAAGGCTGGTGGCCCCCATGTGGCCCACCTCCACTAAGGTGAACTCGGCCCCGGTGGCCATCATCCGCACCGTGTCGCCGGCCTTTACCTGGCCCTCAAACACCCGCACATACACGATCACGCCCTTGTAGCTGTCGTATACGCTGTCAAAGATCAGGCATTTCAGCAGCGCGTCCGGGTCCCCCTTCGGGGCCGGCACGTCCGCGATCACCCGCTCCAGCACGTCCTCGATGCCAAGGCCCAGCTTGGCGCTCACCCGGGGCGCGTCCAGGCAGGGCAGGCCGATCACCTCCTCCACCTCATGCGCCACCCGGTCCGGCTCGGCGCTGGGCAGGTCGATCTTGTTCAGGATCGGCACCAGCTCCAGGTCGTGCTCCAGCGCCAGATAGGTGTTGGCCAGGGTCTGGGCCTCCACCCCCTGGCTGGCGTCCACCACCAGCACCGCCCCCTCGCAGGCGGCAAGGCTGCGGCTCACCTCGTAGCCAAAGTCCACATGGCCCGGGGTGTCGATCAGGTTAAAGGCGTACTCCTCGCCGTTTTTGGCGGTGTAGTTGAGGGCCACGGCCCGTGCCTTGATGGTGATGCCCCGCTCCCGCTCCAGCTCCATGTCGTCCAGCAGCTGGTCCTCCATCCGGCGCTCGTCCACGCTGTGGGTCTTTTCCAAAATGCGGTCGGCCAGGGTGCTCTTGCCGTGGTCGATGTGGGCGATGATGCAAAAATTGCGGATATGGTCCTGATTCAAAACGGCGTCCCTCCATTGTTCCATCTGGTTCGGTGCGGGGTTTGGGCGGCTTTGTTTTCTTATCGAACCGCCGCCATAGTTCAGGGCGCCAGCGGGGTCCATACCTCCACCGGTCGGCCCTCGTGCAGGTAGACCCGCGGCGCGCGCATGCTCACCCCGCACAAAAGTTCGTAGGGGATGGTGCCCGCCTTGCGGGCCGCGCCGGCGGCGTTGTCCGCCGCGCCGCCCGGGCCGAACACGGTCACCTCGTCCCCCGCCTGTACCCCGGGGATGCCGGTCACGTCCAGGATGGTCTGGTCCATGCACACCCGGCCGATCACCCGCGCCGGCTGGCCGTGCAGCTCCATCACCCCCTGGTTCGAGAGGGCGCGGGGGTAGCCGTCGGCATAGCCCACCGCCACGGTGGCCACCCGGCGGGGGGCGGGCGCGGTATAGATGCGGCCGTAGCTCACGCTCTCGCCGGCCGGCAGCTCCTTCACCTGCGCCACCACCGTTTTCAGCCGCAGCACCGGCGCAAAGCCGGGGCACTCGACAGCCCCGGCGGGGTCGTACCCGTACAGCAGGATGCCCGCCCGCACCATGTCCATGCCCCATTCGGGATGGCAAAACCCGGCGGCGCTGTTGCAGCAGTGCACGCAGGCAAACCGGTGGCCCCGGCCGGCCAGAGCGTCCCGCAGCCGCAAAAACAGGGCGTGCTGGGCCTCGGTGTAGGCGGCGTTTTCCTCGTCCGGCTCATCGGCGACCGCAAAATGCTGGAACAGCCCGGTAAACCGCAGCCCCGGCAGCGCCAGGGCCGCCTCCATCTCCTCCAAGGCAGCCTCAAAGCCCGCCCGGGCGGTAAAGCCCAGCCGGCCCATGCCGGTGTCCGCCTTGAGGTGGCAGTCCACCACCCGGCCGGCCGCCGAGGCCGCGGCGCTCAAACGCCGGGCGTATTCTAAGCTCATCACGGCCTGGGCAATGCCGTTCTGGGCCAGGGCCGCGGCCTCGCCCGGCGCGGTATAGCCCAGCACCAGAATGCTGCCGGCAATGCCCTGCCGGCGCAGCCGCAGCGCCTCGGCCAGGCAGCTCACCGCAAAATGCCGCACCCCCTGCCCCGCAAGGCAGCGGGCCACCGCCCCGTCCCCGTGGCCGTAGGCCGCCGCCTTTACCACCGCGCAGACCGGCGCGTCCCCCGCCCGGCGGCGGATGGCGGCCAGGTTCGCGGCCAGCGCGTCCAGGTCTACCTCGGCCCAGCAGTGCCGCTCAAAGGGCGGCAAAACAGTTGTGCCCGGCTGTTTCATCGGATCAAGGTCTCCTTTGCACAAGATTGGGGGCAGGGCCGATCTGGGGGCCCCCTTTGCGAAAAAGGCCGATCTGGGGGCCCTTGGCCCCCAGCCCCCCCTTGCGGCGCGGAATCCCCGCGCCGGGGCGGTAAAACTTGATTTTAGCCCTGCCCCTGCGCCGGGCGCTGCCGGCCCCGGCCGCAAAAAACCGGCGCCCAGCCGTCCAGCCCGTTTTGCTGCAGCGCCCCCAGCATCTTTTGCCGGAAGGCCGGGTCGGCATGGGCCATGCCGCGCACAAACGCCTTGGCCTCCTCGCGGGCGGTGGCGCCGTCCACCGGGCAGCGGCTCTTTACCACCGGCAGCCCGGCGGTGCGCACCGCCCGCGCCACCTCGCCCTCGGCGGCCAGCACAAGTGGGCGGATCAGGGTCAGTTCCCGGCGCGAAAGCCAGGTCACCGGCGAAAAGCAGCCCAGCCGCCCCTCCCGGAACAGGTTCATATAAAAGGTCTCGATGGCGTCGTCCAGATGGTGCCCCAGCGCCACCTTGTTGCAGCCCAGTTCCTTGGCGGCGGTGTGCAGCGCGCCCCGCCGCAGCTTGGCGCAGAGGGCGCAGGGGTTTTGCTCCTTGCGCACATCCATCACCACCCGGCCAATGCCGCTGCGCCGCACCTCGTAGGGTATATCATATGCGGCAAACAGTGCCTCCAGTGCCGAGTAGTCGGTGTTCTGCCCGCCAAACTGCGGGTCAAGGGTCACCGCCGCAAGGGTGAACGGCACGCCGAGGTACCGCCGCAGCCGGGCAAGGCCGATGGTCAAGGCAACGCTGTCCTTCCCGCCGGACACCCCCACGCAGACGCGGTCGCCCGGCTGAATCATGCCATACTCCTGGATCGCCTTGCGCATCAGCCCTTCCAGACGCTGCACGGCCCCCGCCCCCTCCAAGCTGCAAACTGTTTGTATTATATACCATAAAAGCGCCGGATGGCAACCGGAAAGCTTTTTAAAAATGGCACGTGAGAATAAGCGAGCATGAGCGAGCAAACAGGAGAAAACGGGAGGATGCCGAGAGCCAATAAAATTTTTGCAAAAAAGTGCTTGACGCGGCGGTTTTGGGCGGGTATAATCAGGAGCGTGCCCCCTGCGGATCCAGGCTTTCAGCCGGGGGCGAGCCACCGATGCAACCCAAATCTTCGAGGAGGAAATAGATATGAGCACTACGCTTGCAAAGGCCGGAGAGATCGAGCGCAAATGGTTTTTGATCGACGCCGCCGGCAAACCCCTGGGCCGCGTTGCGGCGCAGGCCGCCGTGCTGCTGCGCGGCAAGAACAAGGTCACCTTTACCCCCAATGTGGACTGCGGCGACCATGTGGTCATCGTCAACACCGACAAGGCGGTGCTGACCGGCAAGAAGCTGGAAAAGAAGTATTACCGCACCCATTCCGGCTGGATCGGCGGCCTCAAGGAGACCCAGTACAAGACCCTGATGGCCGAAAAATCCGACAAGGCCATGTACCTTGCCGTCAAGGGCATGGTGCCCGCGAACGCTTTGGGCGCCAAGGCCATGACCCGGCTGCACTGCTACAAGGGCGCCGAGCACAAAAACGCCGCGCAGAAGCCTGCGGCCTATGAGTTTTAAGAGGAGGCAATAGAATATGTACGAGACGAAACCCTATTTCTACGGCACCGGTCGTCGTAAGAATTCCGTTGCCCGTGTGCGCGTTTACACCGGTACCGGCAAGATCACCATCAACGAGCGGGATATCGACGATTACTTTGGCCTGGAGACCCTCAAGCTGATCGTGCGCCAGCCCCTGGCCGCGGCCGGTGTGGACGGCAAGTTCGACCTGGTGGTGCGGGTAGGCGGCGGCGGCGTTTCCGGCCAGGCCGGCGCCATCCGCCACGGCCTCAGCCGCGCGCTGCTCCAGTACGACGAGAACCTGCGCCCGGTGCTCAAAAAGGCCGGGTTCCTCACCCGCGACCCCCGCATGAAGGAGCGCAAAAAGTACGGCCTCAAGGCCGCCCGCCGCGCGCCCCAGTTCAGCAAGCGCTGAGTTTTGCGTTTGCTGCCTTTCCAAAAAGGCAAACCGGCCCCCGCCATCAGGCGGGGGCTTTTTGCGGCACAGGGCCGCCGCGCATGCCCCGCCCTATCCCCAACAGGCCCCGCCGCGCCGCCGGCATGTCCCCAGCAGGCCCTGCCGCGCACGCCCCGCCCATAAGCGGGTGGGCGCACAGCCGTTCCGCACCCCCTGCCGGCCCGCAAACCCGCCCCAAAAACTGTGCAACCTGCAAAGAGGTTTTTTATAAAATTGGTGATTTTGTATATTTAAAAAAGGGCTCGAACCGGCTTGCAGGGGTGGGAATTTTGTGCAAAATCAAAGCATGCGCGAGCATGCGGCCGTAAGGGCGAGAGAAACCGGGCATCCCGGAAAAAATCCTGAAAGGCCGGCCGCATTTGCCCTGTACCGCCCGCCAAAGCCGAATTCTGCCGTTTGACCCCCGCGCCCGGCTTTGCTACAATGCCCAAAGCATCGCTTGGCGGGGCGGCGGCAGCTGCCCCCCGCAAAGGGATGCGGGCGTCGCCCGGCGGGGGCCTTTGGCCTTTCGGCGCGGGGACGCCGCGATCAGGAGGGGACGGCCCGGCAGTACGGCAGCCGCTTTGGGGCGGCCGTGCGGCCCGCGGCGGCCCCTCGGCAAAGAAACGGAGATCCTATGACAAGATTCACAGAGCATATGCGGCGGCGCTTCCTTGCCATCCCGGCAAGGTTCTGGGCCAGCCTGCTCACCCTGTGCGGCCTGTCGCTCACCCTGTTTGCCATGACCTATTCCCTTGGGGTCGTGATCGTGTCGGATTCCTACGGCAGCCGCCAGGTGCTGATCACCCGCGAGGAGGACCCGCACCGGCTGATGGCCGAGGCCGGCATCGAGGCCGGCGAGGGCGACGCCTTTTACTACACCGCCTACAACGGCAGCCTTGCCTCCCTGAGCATCCAGAGGGCCTTCCCGGTCAAGGTGCTGGCCGACGGGCAGGAGTATGTGGGCAGCCTGGTGAGCGGCACGGTGGAAAAGGTACTCACCCTCTGCGGGGTCACCCTGGGCGAGCACGACTACACCGAGCCCAGCCTGCACGAGCCGGTGGACGAGGACACGGTCATCACGGTGCACCGGGTGGAATACCGGGACACCATCACCTACGAGAGCATCCCCTTTGAGACCGAGTACGTCTACACCAGCCTCTTCTACCGCAACCGCAGCCGCACGGTCACCCTGCAGAACGGCTCGGAGGGCACCAACGAGATCACCAGCCGCGAGCGTGTGGTGGACGGCAGGGTCGAGTCCAGCCAGGTCATCAGCATTGTCGAGACCGTCTCGCCCAAAAACACCATCATCAAGGCCTACGCCCCCGGCGCGCCGGTCTCGTCCCTGGAGGGGCCGCCGGTGGTGGACGGCGTGCCCTCCAGCTACACCGCCGTCTACACCGGCCGGGCCACCGGCTACTCCGCCTCCCGCGGGCGGGGGGCATCGGGGCTGGGCCTCTATTACGGCACCGTGGCGGTCAACCCCGCCCTCATCCCCTACGGCACCAAGCTGTACATCGCCTCCACCGATGGGCGGTTCGTCTACGGCTACGCCATCGCCACCGACACCGGCGGCGCGCTGCAGAACGGCACCGCCTTGGTGGACCTCTTTTACGAGACCTACAGCGAGGCGCTGCTCAATGGGGTGCAGCAGGTAAACGTGTATGTGATCGGCTGAGGGCCGAAAGACCTGCCCCCCGGCCCCGGCGGGCCGGAACCTTGCGGGATGGGCATTCCCCGGCAGCGGTTCCCTTACCCAAACAAACTGGCGCACCCGCGCGCAAAAAACGGCCCCGGCTCCTGGCAGCCGGGGCCGTTTTTGCCGCCTTTTGGGGGATTTGCGGGAGCTTTTTCAGGAATTGACAAGGAAACGGGCCAAAAACTGGTGAACTTTTACAAAACCCAAAACGCGAAAACCATCTTTTTTGCGATATGTGACAGAAAAACCTTGAAAAGTGCGCTCAGATTCGGTACTATAAAGATAACAGAAACCCGGAATGGCCCCGCCGGCCCAAAAACCGGCGGCCAACCGGCCGGTCCGGTGTGCCAAAAGGGCGTTCGGGGCTTCTCTTGAGTTTGATGGGGGGACGGCATATCCCCCGGGGAGGAGAAGGCTGTGGAGAAAAAAACAAGGCAGAGAGCGGATTTCCCCGTGTATCTTTTCCGGCAGGGCTCAAACTTTGAGACGCAGCGCTTTTTGGGCGCGCACTTTACCCAGGAGAACGGCGAGGAGGGGGTCGTCTTCCGCACCTGGGCCCCCCACGCAAAGGCAGTGAGCGTGGTGGGGGATTTCAACAGCTGGGTGCCCGGCAGCCACCCCATGCACCCCTTGGAGAACAGCGGCATCTGGGAGGCATTTATCCCGGGCATCCGGGAATATGATGTGTACAAATACTGCATCACCTCGGCGGCCGACAACCTGCTGTTCAAGGCCGACCCCTACGCCTTCCACACCGAGACCCGCCCCTCCAACGGCAGCAAGGTCTACCGGCTGGAGGGCTACGAGTGGAAGGACGAGGCCTGGCAGAAGGCCCGCCGCGCCGCCGACGCCATCAACTCGCCCATCAATATCTACGAGCTGCATTTTGGCAGCTGGCGCACCAAGGAAGAAGGTGTGCCCTACGGCTATGGCGAATTGGCGGACGAGCTGATCCCCTACATCCTCGAGATGGGCTATACCCACATCGAGCTGCTGCCCATCACCGAGCATCCCTTCGACGGCAGCTGGGGCTACCAGGTCACCGGGTACTTTGCCCCCACCAGCCGGTTTGGCGCCCCCAACGACTTTAAGCTGTTTGTGGACAAGTGCCACGCCGCCGGCATCGGGGTGATCATGGACTGGGTGCCCGCCCACTTCCCCAAGGACGCCTACGGCCTGTACATGTACGACGGCCAGCCCTGCTATGAGGACCCCAACCCCCGCCGGGGCGAGCACCGCGAGTGGGGAACCATGGTCTTTAACTACGGCATGCCCGAGATCCAGAGCTTTTTGATCTCGTCGGCCCTGTTCTGGCTGGAGGAATACCACATCGACGGCCTGCGGGTGGACGCCGTGGCCAGCATGCTCTACCTCGACTACAACCGCCGGGACGGCGAGTGGGAGCCCAACCGGGACGGCGGCAAGGAGAACCTGGAGGCCATCGCCTTTTTGCGCAAGCTGAACAGCGCCATCCTGGGCCGCCACCCCGAAAAGCTCATGATCGCCGAGGAATCCACCGCATGGCCGCTGGTCACCAAGCCCCCCGAGGATGGGGGCCTGGGCTTCAACTTCAAGTGGAACATGGGCTGGATGAACGACATGATCAGCTACATGAGCACCGACCCGCTCTTCAGGGCCGGCAACCACGGCAAGGTCACCTTCAGCTTCTTCTACGCCTTCAGCGAAAACTTTATGCTGCCCATCAGCCACGACGAGGTGGTGCACGGCAAGTGCAGCCTCATCAACAAGATGCCGGGCGATTATGACGCCAAGTTTGCCAACCTGCGCACCTTCTACGGCTACATGATGGCCCATCCGGGCAAAAAGCTGCTGTTTATGGGGCAGGAGCTGGGCCAGTTCAGCGAGTGGACCGAGGAGCACCAGCTGGACTGGATGCTGCTGGACTACGAAAAGCACCGCCAGCTGCAGCGGTATGTGCGGGAGCTCAACGCCTTCTATAAAAAGCAGAGCGCCTTCTGGCAGGTGGATTACAGCTGGGAGGGCTTCCAGTGGATCGTGCCGGACGATAACCAGCAGTCGGTCATCGCCTTTTTGCGGCGGGACGCCAAGGGCCGGATGATCTTAGTGGTCTGCAACTTCAACCCGGTGCAGCGGGAGGGCTACCAGATGGGCGCGCCGCTGCCCGGCACCTATACCGAGCTGCTCTCGAGCGACGACGCGGCCTTTGGCGGGGCCGGCATCCACAACCCGCCCGCCAAAACCGAGGAGGGCCCGATGCACGGCTTTGACCAGCATATCACCCTCACCCTGCCGCCCCTCTCCACCCTCTATTTCTCGGTGCCCGCGCCCAAAAAGCCGCGGGCGGCCAAGCCCGCGGCCGAAAAGGGGGCCGCCGCCAAAAAGGAGACGGCCAAAAAAACCGCGGCCAAGAAGCCGGCGGCCAAAAAACCGGCCGCAAAAAAGCCGGCGGCCAAAAAGCCCGCCGCCAAGGCATAAAAGGCCGCACGATCACCATAGTATAACCGGCAGGGGGCGCAGCGCCAATGATGCCCTGCGCCCGCCGCCGATAAAGGGGAGAAATAAGCATGAAAGAATGTATCGCAATGCTGCTGGCAGGCGGCCAGGGATCGCGCCTTTACGCCCTGACCCAACGGCTGGCAAAACCCGCCGTGCCCTTTGGGGGCAAATACCGCATCATCGACTTCCCGCTCTCCAACTGTGTCAACTCGGGCATCGACACGGTGGGCATCCTTACCCAGTACCAGCCGCTGGTGCTCAACGAGTACATCGGCAACGGCCAGCCCTGGGACCTCGACCGCCTGTACGGCGGCGTACATGTGCTGCCCCCCTACCAGAAGGCCAGCGGGTCGGACTGGTATAAGGGCACGGCCAACGCCATCTACCAGAACATCAACTTCATCGAGCGGTACCAGCCCGGCTATGTGGTGATCCTCTCGGGCGACCACATCTACAAGATGGACTACAGCAAGATGCTGGACTTCCACAAGGCCAAAGGGGCCGACTGCACCATCGCCGTGATGGAGGTGCCCTGGGAGGAGGCCAGCCGCTTTGGCATCATGACCGCCAACGAGGAGGGCATCATCACCAACTTTGCCGAAAAGCCCAAGCAGCCCGAGAGCAATCTGGCCTCGATGGGCATCTACATCTTTACCTGGGAGAAGCTGCGCAAATTCCTCACCGAGGACGAGGCCGACCCGAGCTCCGACAACGACTTTGGCAAAAACATCATCCCCAACATGCTCAAGGGCGGCGAGAAGATGGTGGCCTACCCGTTTGAGGGCTACTGGAAGGACGTGGGCACCATCGACAGCCTCTGGGAGGCCAACATGGACCTGCTCAACCCCAACGTGCCGCTGGACGTGTGGGACGACGCCTGGAAGATCTACAGCCGCAACAGCGGCATGCCCGGCCACCACATCAGCGCCGCGGCCGAGATCGACAACTCGATGATCACCGAGGGCTGCCGTGTCGATGGCAAGATCACCCAGAGCGTGCTCTTTGCCGGCGTGACCGTGGGCGAGGGCGCGGTGGTGGAGGACTCGATCCTCATGCCCGGCGCCACGGTGGAGCCCGGCGCGTCGGTCAAGTATTCGATCATTGCCGAAAACGTGCGGGTCTCGGCCGGCGCGGTGGTGGGCGAGCGCCCCGAAGAGATGGACGACCTCGACAAATGGGGGGTCGCCGTGGTGGGCGAGGGCATCACGATCGGCAAAAACGCCAAGGTGGGCCCCAAGGCCATGGTGGTCAAAGACGTAAAGGAAGGTGAGGAACAATGGTAAACACCAATACCAGCGCGCTGGGGATCATCTTCCCCAACTCTTACGACGACCTCGTACCCGAGATGGTCACCGAGCGGACAATGGCCTCCATCCCCTTTGGCGGGCGGTACCGCATGGTGGACTTTATGCTCTCCAGCATGGCCAACTGCGGCATCGACAATGTGACCATCGTGGTCAAGCGCAACTACCACAGCCTGATGGACCATCTGGGCAGCGGCCGCGAGTGGGATCTCACCCGCAAGCGGGGCGGCCTCAACATGGTGCCCCCCTATGCAGAGGCGGGGGTCAAGATGTACGCCGGCCGCATCGAGGCGCTGGCCAGCGTGGTGGATTACTTAGAGGACCAGCGCGAAAAATATGTGGTGATGTGCGACGCCAACATCGCCGTCAACTTTGACTTCAACGCCCTCATTGAGGCCCATGTCAAGAGCGGGGCGGATGTTACCATGGTCTACCAGCGCTCCGAGATCCCCGAGGGCGCCAAGGGCGACAACTACACCATCAAGGTGCGGGACGGCCGGGTCACCGAGCTGCTCAGCAACGATTTCCGCCCCGGCGTACAGAACCTCTCGATGAACATCTATGTGATGGAGCGAGAGGCCCTGATCCAGATGGTGCGGGACGCCAGCGTGCGCGGCCTTGTCTACTTTGAGCGGGACCTGCTGGCCCGCAACCTGGAGCTGCTGCATGTGCAGGGCTTTGAGCACACCGGCTATGTGGCCCGCATCTCGGACCGGCGCACCTATTTTGAGGAGAACATGCGCCTTTTGGATCCGGCCAACCTCGACGCCCTGTTTGGGCAGGGCGGCCCCATCTACACCAAGGTGCGGGACGACGCCCCCACCCGCTACGCCATGGACTGCAAGGTCAAAAACGCCATGGTGGCCGACGGCTGCATCATCGAGGGCGAGGTGGAAAACAGCGTGCTCTTCCGCGGGGTGCGGATCAAAAAGGGCGCCAAGGTCAAAAACTGCGTGCTGATGCAGGATACCGTGGTGGAGGCCGACGCCGAGGTGGAGTATGTGGTCACCGACAAGAACGTCGAGATCACCGCCGGCAAAAAGCTCTCCGGCACCGACACCTTCCCGGTCTACGTCAAAAAAGGCCATACGGTATAACGGAAAATTGCCCCGCAGCCGCGCCCCCTGTGTGTTCTGGCAGGCGCGGCCCCCACGGGCAGTTTGACGGCGGCGCCGCCCTCTCCCCGGCAGCGCCGGTCCGCCGGGGCGGGAGCTATGCCGGCTCCCGCCCCCTTTCTTCAACAGGCAGGGGCGGGGAGGGCCGCCCCATGCCGCGGCCCTCTGGCCCTCTCCCCCCTGCGTGCGGGACGGGGCCACAAAAAGGAGGAATTGCAAGATGAACATTTTATTCTGTGCCAGTGAGGGCAACCCCTTTGCCGCGTCCGGCGGCCTTGGCGATGTGGCGGGCAGCCTGCCCAAGGCGCTGGTGGAGGCCGGGGTCGACTGCCGGGTGGTCCTGCCGCTCTACAGCACCATGAAATTCCGGGACGAGCTTACCTACATCACCAACTTCAGCGTGCCGGTGGGCTGGCGCAGCCAATACTGCGGGCTGTTCAGCTGCCAGCGGGACGGCGTGACCTTCTATTTTTTGGACAACGAGTACTACTTTAAGCGGGGCAGTCTCTATGGCTTTTACGACGACGGCGAGCGGTATGCCTTCTTCAGCCGCGCCTGCCTCGAGATGCTCTTTTACACCGATTTTACCCCCGACGTCATCAACTGCAACGACTGGCAGACCGCCCTTGTGCCGGTCTACCTGAACCTCTATTACCGCCATCTGGACAAGTTCTCCCGCATCAAAACCGTCTTTACCATCCACAACATCCAGTACCAGGGCAAGTACGGCCTGGACATTTTGGAGGACACCTGCGGCATCGGCCGGCGGGATGCCCATGTGGTGGAGTACGACGGCTGCGCCAACTTTATGAAGGGCGCCATCGAATGCTGCGACCGGGTCAGCACCGTGAGCCCCACCTATGCGGGCGAGATCCTGGACCCCTGGTTCAGCCATGGGCTGGACGGCCTTCTGCGGCAAAAGCAGTATAAGCTGTGCGGCATCCTCAACGGCATCGACACGGTCAGCTACGACCCCGCCACCGACCCGGACATCGCCGCCCACTACGACGCCTCCAACTTTGCCGCCGGCAAGGCGGCCTGCAAGCAGGCCCTCTGCGAGCAGTTCGGCCTCCAGCCGGACGGCAGCCCCATCATCGCCATGGTCACCCGGCTGGTGGGCCATAAAGGGGTGGACCTGGTCAAGAGCGTGGCGCAGGGCCTGCTGGACCTGGGCCAGCAGCTGGTGATCCTGGGCAACGGCGAGTACGCCTACGAGGCCTTCTTCTCCGACCTTGCGGCCCGGCATCCCGGCCGGGTGGGAGTGTACATCGGGTTTGTGCCGCCGCTGGCCCGCAAAATTTACGCCGGCGCCGACCTCTTCCTGATGCCCTCCAAGAGCGAGCCCTGCGGCCTTGCGCAGATGGTGGCCTGCCGCTACGGCACCATCCCCATCGTGCGGGAGACCGGCGGCCTGCGGGATTCCATCCAGGATTCCGGCGGCGGCGAGGGCAACGGCTTTACCTTCAGCCAGTACAGCGCCCACGACCTCTACGAGGCCTGCCGCCGCGCCAACGAGGGCTACTGGCAAAAGGAGGGCTGGCCGGTTCTGGTGGAGCGGGCCATGCACTGCGATTTCAGCTGGGGCGCTTCGGCCCAGCGCTATAAAGAAATGTACGAGCAGGTGTGCAGCCTCTGGTAAATCAGGGCTGCGCCCGGGCGGCCCGGCTTTTTGCCGGGCCGCTTTCCGCCGTCGGCCGCCGGTGCCGGCCGCCTTTCCGCGGGGCGGCGGCCGGGATACGCGCTGTTTTAAGGCGGCTAAAAAAGGAGTACGCGACCCATGAAAGCAAAACACCGTTTGGCCGCCGGGCTGCTCTGCCTGGTGCTGGCCGCCGGGCTGGCCCTGCCGGCCTGCGCCCACCCCCGCGACGAAAACCACCGCAGCCGCTGCAGGGACGCCGGCGACCCCTCCGCCGGGCCCTGCCCCTATGGCGACTGCGTCTTTGAGGGCCCGCACCGGCATGGCGGCACCCCCTACTGCGGGCACAGCGCCGCGGGCGGCGCGGATGAGGCCTGCCCCTATGGGGGCTGCGCGCTCGAGGGCTGGCACCTGCATGACGGCGCGCCCTACTGCGGCCCCGGCGCTGCGGGCACTGCACCCGAGGCCTGCCCTTACGGGGGCTGCCCCTATGGCGGCTGGCATCTGCATGGCGAAGCCCCCTGCGGCGCGCCGCAGCAGACGCCCGCCCCCCGCGGCGGCCACCATGGCGGCCATCACGGCGGCCACTGCTGACACGAGCGGGGTCGGCACGGCAGCAGGAACCGGATACGCAAAAAACAACTGCCGCAAAGCGGGATTTTCGCTTTGCGGCAGTTGTTTTGCGTCAAGGGGCAGGAGCGCCCCGAAAAATATGCGCTGCGCTGATGGCGCTATTCCTCCCCCGCCCGGGCCAGGTGCGCGCTCACCCGCTGGATCAGCATCTCCAGCGCCACCTGGTTTTTGCCCCCCTGGGGGATGATCAGGTCGGCCTTGCGCTTGCTGGGCTCCACAAACTGCTCGTGCATCGGCTTTACGGTGGTCAGGTACTGGCTCACCACGCTGTCCAGGGTGCGGCCCCGCTTTTTGACGTCCCGGATGATCCGGCGCAGGATGCGCACGTCGGCGTCAGCGTCCACAAACACCTTGATGTCCATCTCGCTGCACAGCTCGGGGCTGCAAAAGATCAGGATGCCCTCCACCAAGATCACCGGCGCGGGCCGCAGGGTCACGGTCTCCTTGGCGCGGTTGTGCTGGGTGTAGTCGTAGGTGGGGCACTGGACGGCCTGTCCATTTTTAAGCTGCTTCAGGTGCTCCACCATCAGGTCGGTGTCAAAGGCGTCCGGGTGATCGTAGTTTAAAAGGCAGCGCTCCTCGTAGGGCATCTCGTCGTGCCGCTTATAGTAGCTGTCGTGGTTCAGCACGGTCACCTCGTGCTCGCCAAACTGCTCCCGCAGCCGCCGGGCCAGGGTGGTCTTGCCGCTGCCGGTGCCCCCCGCGACCCCGATCACGATCGTATTCACAGGCTGTTCCCCTCCTTTAAAAACGATGGTTTTCCCCGCAAAAGCGGGTGTTCTGCGCCTTTTTTGCCCGCCGGTTTTGCGCGGCAGCTTTTTGTTCTGCGGCCTGCGCGGCGCAAAGCCGGGATCGCCGCACCGCGCGGCGATGCGCCGCGCCTTTTTTACAGCCCCAGCGAGAGTTCCCGCCCGGTGGGCTGGTAGGGCTCAAACGCCACCCCCGCCGTGCGCAGCAGCCGCCGGCTGGCGATGCTGATGGGGGTGTCGTGGTACTTGTCCGAGAGATAGATGATTTTGGAGATGCCGCTCTGGATGATGGCCTTGGCGCACTCGTTGCAGGGGAAAAGGGTCACATACACCCGCGCCCCCTTGAGGCTGCCGTGGGCGTTGTTCAGGATGGCGTTGAGTTCGGCGTGGCAGACGTACATGTATTTGGTATCCAGCGGGTCGCCCTCCCGGTCCCAGGGCATCTCGTCATCACTGCAGCCGATGGGCATGCCGTTGTAGCCCAGCGAGAGGATCTTGTTTTCGGGGCTCACGATGCAGGCCCCCACCTGGCTGCTGGGGTCCTTGCTGCGCAGGGCGGTCAACAGGGCAATGCCCATAAAATATTCGTCCCAATGCAGATAATCCTGGCGTTTCATCCGCTGCCTCCTTTTTGCGCGTTTTCCGCCGCGGCCGCGCTGCCTTTTTATAGCCGCCGCGCCTTTGCTCCATTATACAACAACACCCCGCGCGGTTTCCACCGTCGCGGGGCGCTTTTTTGGTTTTTTTCTCAATTTGTGCCGCTTTGGCGGGGCCGGCCGCCGCCTTTTGTTTTTGGCCGGCGGGCCGCCGGCCTTCGGCGCTGGCGGCGCTGTGCTCAGCGGCCCTGTTTTGCGGTGCGGCCGCCGCCCTGCCGCGCGTACTTTTGCTGGGTGGCGGCCCCGCCCCGCAGGTGCCGTTCGGCCTTGTTGCGGCCCAGCACCTGCTGCACCTCGCCAAACAGCGAGGGGCTCAGCCGCCGCAGCCGGCAGGTAACGTCCTTATGTACGGTGGACTTGCTGATGCCAAACGCCTGCGCCGCGCCGCGCACCGTGGCCTTGTGGGCCACAATGTATTCGCCCAGCCGCACCGCCCGCTCCTCGGGGTTGCCCTTCATCCGCCATTCCTCCCTGCGCGGGGCCGCGCCAAAAGGGTGCCCCGGCGGCCCGCGATGCTGTTACAAGCCTATGCGCAAGGTGGCTTAAAAATGCAGATTTGGGATGAGGGAAAGGGGAATCGCAGGGGACGGCTGTAATTGGCTGAAGTTAGGCTTGCCTATTTGGGCCCAAACGCGGTATGGTGTATAAAAAGAAATGAAACGGATAGGGATGGGAAGCAGATGGGGGATATAATGACAAAAGAGCAGCGCAGTAGGGCAATGAGCCGTATTAGAGGGAAGGATACGAGTATAGAGGTTCTGCTTCGGAAAACCCTTTGGCACAGGGGCATCCGGTATCGGAAAAACGACAGACGTTTACCAGGTACCCCGGATATAGCAATCACAAAATATAAGATTGCCATCTTTTGTGACAGTGAGTTTTTCCATGGTTACCATTGGGAAATCAAGAAACAGAAGCTGGGCCATAACCGGGAATATTGGATCAAAAAGATTGAGCGCAACATGGTGCGCGACCGCGAAAACGATGTAAAGTTGATTGCTATGGATTGGATCCCCATCCATTTTTGGGGGGAGGAAATACAAAAATGCACATGGGAATGTGTAGAAGCTGTCGAGGATTTGATTTTTGAGTTGCAGGTGGCATCGTTTGATGGTATGATAAAAGATACAATGGACTATGTTGATGATATAAAATGATATTTTTATATCATCAATATATAAACTGATAAATGGCAAGGAGTAGCCAATGACAATATCGGAACAGATCAAAGTCCTGTGTGTGCGTTCCAACATTAGCGTTTCAGAACTTGCGAGGCGGCTGGGGACAACGCCGCAAAACCTGGCTTCAAAAATGAAATGGGAGAGTTTTACAGTGCATGATTTGGAATATATGGCTGAAGCGGTGGGATGCTCTTTTGAACGCCATTTTGTCCTTCCAAATGGCGAAAAGGTTTAACAAAGAGGGGAACAATGGATTTGCTGCATTTCAAGGATAGCGCCTCAAACCGGGACGTGATTTCCCTGTTCTCTGGGGCGATGGGGTTGGATATTGGCCTTGCAAAGGCGGGATTGAGGATTGCCATAGGGCAGGACTTCGACCCCATCTGTGTTGCGACTATGCGCGCAAATGGCCATGAGGTACTGGGCGGGGACATCCGTGGGATTCATGAAGCGGACTTGTTGGAAAGGGCCGGTTTGGCACAAGGGGAGGCTTTCCTGATCTGTGGGGGGCCGCCCTGCCAGCCCTTTTCGACCGCCGGCAAGCGTTTGGGGATCAATGACCCCAGGGGCAGCCTGTTCATGGATTTTATCCGTATGATCGATTACGCCCGGCCCCGGTTTTTTATTATGGAAAATGTTAAAGGGATCATGTCCGCACCACTCAAGCATATCCCGCTGGCGGAACGGGACAGGGATGACCCGGAGCAGCGGCTGGGGACGGTTTTGGATGTTATCCTTTCTGAATTTGGTAAGCTGGGGTATAAGACGGTATATGGCCTTTTGGATGCCGCCAATTATGGTGTCCCTCAGTTCCGCGAGCGGTTCGTCCTGATTGGGAGCCGGGATCATGAGGATGTTTTCCTGCCGTTCCCGACCCATTTCCAGATGCATCAGGATGCCGCATATCGCTGGCGCACTTTGCGGGACAGCATCAAGTATTTGGAGGGCGATCGCGGGGAGTGCGCCACATTCAGCAAAGAGCGCCTGGCATACCTGCGCCTTGTCCCAGAGGGGGGGAACTGGCGTGACCTCCCGGAGGATGTGCGCAAAGAGGCCATGGGCGGCGCTTATAGGTCTGGAGGCGGGAAGGTCGGGTTTTATAGACGGTTATCTTATCAGCAGCCATCCCCCACTTTGGTTACATCCCCCGTGCAAAAGGCGACCATGATGTGCCATCCGACCCAAGACCGCCCGCTCAGTATCCGGGAATATGCCTGCATCCAACAGTTCCCACCAAATTGGAAATTTATGGGGACGACTGCGGCCAAATACCGCCAGATCGGCAATGCCGTGCCGGTGGGACTGGCATTAGCACTGGGGAATGCCGTGCTTTCTGTTGCAGACCAGTCTGCCGAAATTCGCACAAAAAGGTTCAGGGGGACAAACGTCCATCAAAAGCTGAAGCAGGCCATCGAAATAGGAGGGAGCAAAGGTGCCCATAAACAATAATTACAATGAAGAAGCCATTGTAGGAGCCATTGCGACTGCGTTGGATAATTTCTACACGAACCTTATCAAAAAGGTGGACAGCCTTAACGTCAAGGCCGTTATGAAACGGAAAAACCCCTATCTGTTCCGGGCAAAAGCTATGAATGGTGCGGCCCAGATCGTTGACGCAATCCTTGCGGCCTTTGTGTCCTCGTCCGAGGAAACGATTTTCGGGAATGTGTTCTTTGAGCCGATTGCCACTGCGGCCGCCCATGGGCAAAAAGCATTGGCAGAGGGTGTGGATATTATGGTGGAGCAAGAGGGTACCATCTATGCTATTGCTGTAAAATCCGGCACAAGCGTTTTCAATGCAGACAGCCGAAAAAAACAGGAGCAGAATTTCATAGCCGCGAGCAAGCTGGCCCATCAGGCCAAGAAACGCTTTGTCCCGATTGTCGGCTACGGCTATGGGAAAAAGAAAGCCTCCAACCGTGGGATTCCCAAGTTTTACACGGAATTAGCGGGTAAGGATTTCTGGGCTGAATTGACCGGCGATGAAGGGTTCTACATAAAGTTGATCCGCTTCATGGACAAGCTGCCGGAAAAGTATGTGGAAGAATTCGATGCCTCTTATCAGAAAGCGGCTAACCGCCTCGTCCGCGAGTTTACCCAGGAATTCTGCTTTGAAGATGGCAGCATTGATTGGGAGAAGCTTGTGGAGTTTAACTCTGGGAATTGAGAAAGGGGATAGGTGCAGCTACACACCCTCCCTCCAAAACAGGTGGCATAGGCCAGCCCATCCCCGGTGCTGATCCATGCCGCCTGTTTGCTTATATGGCCGATTACTGTATTGCCCATGTTCGCCGTTCTGTTCCATAGGTACGGTGGACTTGCTGATGCCAAACGCCTGTACCGCGCCCTTGCCGGATTATGCAGAAAACCGTCCCCGGCGCCTTGCGCCGGGGACGGCAGAGGAACCCGCAAAAGGGGAATAGGAAAGCGGGGCTAAGCATACATGGGGCTTTTGGGGCAAGCAGGGGCCGTCTTAGGGCAAAGGCACATTAAACAGATGCGGCCGGCCCGCTTGACGCAGCCGCGTCTGCCGCCCAGGCCCGCACGCGGCGGCCCACCTGCTCGGGGGTAAGGGGGTCGGTATCCAAAAAATCGGTGCCGGGCCGGCCGGCAAACCAGGCCTGTTTTGCCGGCAGCAGGGCGGTGAGGGTGTGCTCAAAAAACGCCCGGCTGCGGGAGGCATCGGCCGCGGCGCGGCGGCGCAGGGTGCCGGGCGAAGCCCGCAAAAAGAGGGTGCGGGCGGGCATGCAGCGGCGCAGGGCGGCCAGCTCGGGGGCAAGCGCCCGCTCCACCGGCCAATCGGCCCCGATGCTGCGGGGGTAAAACAGGGTGTAAAACTCGATCTCCTCCGCGCCGTAATCCAGCACGGCGCAGCCGCGGGCCTGCCGCTGTACCGCCTGCCAGCGGGCGATCTCGTGCGCGATCCAGATGCGCTGGATCGCGAGATAGTCCTCAAACCAGGTTTTATCAAGGCCCCGCCGCCGCACCTCGGCAATGGGGGCGGCGCTGTCCTCCAAAAACACGGTCAGCTCGGGGGCATTGCGCGCCAGCCAGCGGGCCGCGGTGGTCTTGCCCACGGCCATGCAGCCCTGCAGCGAAAGCACCAAAACCGGCGGCACGGCCGGGTTACCCCTTATAGCCAAAGTTCGGGATGGCCTGCCAGCGTTTGCGGAAGTAGTGGGCGGCCAGCTTGGGCCGGCGGTCGCGGGTCAAGAGGCCCTTTTTGTTGCCGTCCACCCGCATGGGGCCCTGGATGGTGGCAAAGTCCGCAAAGTTCCAGACCTGCTCGCCGATAAAGAAGGGGCGCTTGTCAAACTCGGCGTTGATCCGGGCGTAGTATGCGGCCTGGTACTCCTCGCTGAACATCTCGCCGTTTGTGCCATGGATGCCGGGGTAGGTGTCGGCCCCATACTCGGTTACCATCAGCGGCCTGCCCTGGGCGGCCCAGAAATCCAGCTCGGTGTTCCAGGCGTCGCAGGCGGCGTCAAGGTCGCCGCTGAGGTTGTACCAGCCGTAATAGCGGTTGATGCAGCAGACGTCCATCGTGCGGGTGATGAGGTCCCTGGTGTAGTCGTTCTGGCAGGCCACCAGGGTCACCGGGCGGTCCTGCGGGTCGCAGGCGTGGGCCAGCTCGTAGAGCGGGCGGAAGTAATCATAGGCGGACTGGGGGAAGTGCTCGGTGTCCGGCTCGTTGGCGATCGACCACATGACCACGCTGGGGTGGTTTTTGTCCCGGGCGACCATCTCCCGGATGACCTCCTCGTGGTGCTCCCGGATGCGCATGGTCTTGTAGGGGTCGGCGCTGCCCCCCGCGTTGATGCCCACCGCCGGGGCCTCGTCGATGATGACGATGCCCTCCCGGTCGCAGAGGTCGTACATCTCCTCGGCATAGGGGTAGTGGCTGGTGCGGAAGGAGTTGGCCCCCAGCCAGCGGATGAGCGAGAGATCCTTGACGTTGAGGCACTCGTCCATGCCCCGGCCGCGGAAAAAGCTGTCCTCATGCTTGCCAAAGCCCTTGAAATAGAAGGGCTGGCCGTTGATGAGAAAGCGCGCGCCCTCCACCCGCACCGTGCGCACCCCAAAGGGCTGCTCGTATACGTCCTCGCCCATGGTCACCCGCAGCCGGTAGAGGTAGGCCGCGCCCGGCTGCCAGAGGGTCACGTCCGGGATGGCGATCCGCCCCTCGGCGCCCTCGGCCTCGGCCCCGGGCACCGGGAGGCCGTTTGCGTCCAGCACCGCCGCGTGTATGGCGCCGCCGCCCTCTGCCGCGACCTTGTACTCCACAAAGCCGGTGCTGCCCTCATAGCCGGTGACAAGCGAGATGTCCCGGATATACTCAGCCGGGGTGGTGTAGAGCCGCACCGGCCGGATGATGCCGGCGTAGTTAAAAAAGTCGAAGTTGGGGCGGTTTTGGGGCTTGGCCCGGGTCTTGGCCAGCTCGATGGAGGGGATGCCGGGGTTGTCCGAGCCAAAAAAGGCGACGGCGCCCTCGTTGCCCACCGGCAGGGTGGAGTAGCTGACCCGGTTGTCCACCGCTACGGTCAGGCGGTTTTCGCCGGCCTTGACCAGGTCCCCCAATTCAAACTCAAAGGGCAAAAAGCCCCCCTTGTGTTCGCCTAACTTTTGGCCGTTCAAAAAGACCTCGGCCGCGTGGGTCACAGCGGCAAACCGCAGCACCACCCGCTGGCCGGCCATGGCCCGGGGCAGGCTGAACACCCGCTGGTACACGGCCCAGCCGTAGTGGCTGCGCAGGTCGATGTCGTCCTTCTGGTCGTTGTAGGCGGCGGGCACCGCCATCGAAAGGGGCTCGGGCAGCGGCGCGCCGGCCCATTCCAAGGGCCAGCCTTCGGCCCCGGCGGGCTTAAAATCCCACACGCCGCCAAGCTCCAGCAGCATCCGGGCCTCGTTCATCTTAGGGTAAAGCATTCATCATTCCTCCCTTTTGTGTTGTGGCGTATCAGCCCCCCCGCCGCGCGGTTTGGCCGGGGGCGGTTTTTTGTATAAAGGGTTCCCCCCAAAAAAAGGGTTCCCCGCGCGGGCGGCGGGGGCCGGCTTTGCTTTTTCCGGCTCAAAGGCTTTGGGGCGGCTGCGCCGGGCCGCGCACCAGCCGCGCGGTTTGGCCGGGGGCGGGCTTTTCCACCCGCAGGATCCCGCCCTTAAAGGGCACGGTCAGGCAAAAGCCGCCCAACTCCTCCGGCAGCTGCGGGGCAAAGGCAAGGCCGCCCGGCGCGCCGGGGTCCGGGTGCAGGCCGGCCAACTCCTCCGCCAGCACCGGCAGCGCCCCGGCCGCCCAGGGGTGGCAGAGGCTGGTGTTCCACTTTTGCTCTTTGCCAAAGGCCTCAAAGCAGGCGGTGGCTCCCTGGCGCAGCATATTGCGCCAGCCGTGGGCGTCCGGCCGGGTGATGAACTGCCAGACCTCCCGGTACCGGCCCAGCCGGGCCAGCCCCCGCAGCGCAAAGTAGGCGGCCCAGGGCCCGCAGTACCGGCCCGGCGCAAACAGCAGCGCCGCGTAGGCGTCGGCGTCCTCGGGGCGGGTCAGGCCAAAGCAGGCGGCAAAGGCGTTTGCGTGGATCGAGCAGTGATCGCTCTGCTCACTGTCGGCAAACAGGCGCTGCCGCGGGCGGTAAAAGGCGGTGCAAAAGGCGTCGGCCGCCTGCCGTTCCAGCCCGGCGCGGGGGGCGTCGAGCCCCAAAATGCGGGCCATTTTGCCCTGCATGCGCAGCGCGCCCACCCACAGCGCGTTGATCACGTTGTGGCAGCCGGGGGCCACCGCCGGCCGGGTGAGGGCAAAGTCGTAGCCGTCCCGGGCGGATTCGGGCCAGTCCACCATGTTCCAGCTGCACACCACGTTTTGCAGCAGGCCGTCCGGCCGGCAGTACCGGGCGTAGTGGTCCACCACCCCGCAGACCGCCGGCCAGCAGCTTTGCAAAAAGGCCGTGTCGCCGGTAAAGGCATAGTCGGTCAGGGGCAGGGCGGCAAACAGCAGCGAGTAATCCGCTACCGCCTGCCGCAGCCCGCCGGGGGCCACCGCCAGCAGCCCGGGGGTGATGGGCGCGGTGGCCGCGAAATCCCCGATGCACTTGCGCAAAAGGGCGGTATCGCCCGAAAGCCAAAGCTGCGCCCGGGCCGTGATCACCGCGTCTCCCAGATACTGGCCCTTTTCGCGGGTGGGGCAGTCGAGATAGCCCTCCTGGCAGCCGCAGCGCACCGCGTTTTTGCAGAGGGTAAAAATATCCTCCAGCTCCCCGGCGGCGCAGCGCAGGGTGCAGGCGTTTTCGGGCAGGGGGTAGTGCCGCTCCCAAAGCCAGCACTCGGCCAGGGCGGGCAGCTGGGCGTTTGGCGGGTCTGGGGCGTCCGCGCCGGCGGGGCCTTTGGGCTGCGCGGCATCCGGCGCGGTGTGCGGCGCAGGGGCGCTTGGGGAGTGACCGCTGCAAGGGCTTTTGCTGGCCCCGGCCGGGGGTGGGGGAGAGTCTCGAAAGGCTTTCGGGGCAGGGGTCCTGTTGCCTTGAGAGACTGCTTCCCCGCGCCCGGCCAGCGGACCTCTCTCCCCGGTTTGGACACGCCCGATGCTTAAGCCGGCAGACGCTGCGCCGGAGGGCCCGCCAGCCGCGGGGGCCTTTCCGCTGCCCGGCCCGCCGCCCGGCGCAGGGCCCAGCACCTCCAGATACCGAAAGCCCTTGTAGGCAAAGGGGTGCAAAAGGCTGCGGCCCTCGGCAAGGGTCCAGCGGTCCTCGTAATCGCAGCCGCAGCGCATGGGCGAGAGCACCCGGCCGGTTTCGTCCAGTTCCTCGCCGTAGCGCAGGACCAGCTGCTGCCCGGCCCGGCCAAGGGCGGCCAGATGGACGGCGCCGGTGCGCTCGCGGCCAAAATCGAACTGGAGGCCCCCCGGCACCGGGCGGCAGGCGCTGGGCTCCACCCGCCCGCGCCAGAGGGGCGGGGTGGGCTGGGGCAGCAGCCGCGGTTCGGTTTGCTCTGGCCAGCGGGCGGCGCAGAGGGCGGGCCAGCCCGCGTCCTCAAAGCCGGGCTGCTCCCAGCCCTCGGGCCAGAGCCGGCTGTCAAAATCCTCGGTAAACTGGGTGTCGTAGCCGGTGGGCTTGCCGGTATAGGCCCGGCAGATCTGGTACCGCCAGGGGCCAAGGCAAGGGGCGGCGGGGGCTGTGCGGCCGGCCCGGCCGGGCGTGTTTGTCGGCGCGTCCGGCGCGCCGGCCCCGGCGGGCACAAGGCTGGTCCAGACGCCGCACCGCCCATCCCCGCTGAGGGTCACCCGGTTGATGAGGCCCAGATAGTGCAGATGCACCGCCAGCAGCATCCGCCGCCCGCCGGGCAGCGGGTACTCCTGGTACCAGGCCGTGCCCTCCCGGCCCGGCGCGGGGCCCTGGCCCAGCCACATGCCGTCCAAAAAGGCCTCGTAAAAATCGTCGGCGCAAAGCCGCAGCACCCAGCCCCCGGGGCGGGGCGGCAGGGTAAGCGGGCAGCGGATGAGCAGATGCAGGTTTTGGGGCGGCTGGGGCGCGGGCCGCGCCGGCGGCTCCCCCTCCCACCGGAACACCGGCCGGGGGGCGGCATCCGCAAGACCTGGCAGGGTCATCCAGACCCCGCCGGCGGGGTCCATCCCGCCCGGCTGGGGATGGCGGTCTTCAGGCTGGGGGCAGGGGCAAAAAGGGCCGGCCTGCGGCGCGCCTGCGGGCGGCGGCTGCCGGCCCGCTGCGCCCGGCTGGGGGTCACGGTTCAAGATAGCTCACCTCGGTGCGCAGGGCCTGGCTGCCCCTGCGGATAGGGTACACCGCCATGGGGATGACGGTTTTGGGAACGATCAGGTTGGTGTTGGGGTCGGGCAAAAGCAGCTCCCCCCGGCCGCCCCCGGCAAGGGCGGTCACGGTGCAAAAGCCGTTTTGGCAGCGGGCCGCGGCCCGCGGGCCCTGCGCGGCGCGGGCGGTATCCGGCCCGGCGGCCGGCAGGGCAAAGCCGCAGTCGTAGGCCTCGCAGTCAAACTCGCTCTCGACCTGATGCTCCCGGATATGCCCGGCCGGGGTGGGCAGGATGCGGGTGGTCACCCGGACCCCCTCGAGCGGGGACCAGCAGAGCCGCAGCCCGTCCGGCCCGATCGAATACCCCGGCGCGGTGAGGTCCTTGACATAGTAAAACCGCCCGATCTTAAAGCAGAGGGTGCTGTCCGGCGCGGCCTGGGCAAGGGTGTAGGGCGAGCGGGCCACCGAAAAGCCAAACCGGCTGGAATAGGCAAACTTGCAGTATTTTTCCACCGTGTGGCTGTGGTCGTCCAGCTCGGTGCGGCCGGGCACCAGGGCCACGGTGTGGGCGCCGTCCCGCTGCATCAGCATGTTGGCGTGGGGCAGGTGCTGCAGGCGGGGCAGGCTGGGCAGCGGGGCGCAGGGGGCCGCCCAGAAGGGGTGGCCGTCCGGCAGGGCCAAAAAGGCAAAGCAGATCAGGCCCCAATACGGCGAGCCGGGGCCGTTGTAACTCTCGGACATCTGCAAATTGGGGTAGCCGTAGCCGATGGTGAGCAGGCCGGCATTGTCAAGGATGGGATGGTTCAGCCACCACACAAGGTGGCGCACCAGCACCCCTTTGAGCACCGGCAGCGCCAGCACCTCCTCGCCCGCCAAAAGGCAGAGGGCAAAAAACGCGGCTTGGGCAAACCGGTAGGTCATCGAGCGGCCGTAGGCGATGGACGAGCCGTCCGGCGCAAACCAGCTTAAAAAGTCCGGCGCAAACTCCCGCGCCCGGCTGCGGAAACGGGCGCAGCGCTCCGGCTCCTCATCCTGCATAAACATGGCGTACAACAGGCCATAGGGCACCATCACAAAGGGGTTATAGTAGTCCTTTTCGCCCCCCGCGCCGTCCCGGTACCAGCCGCCGCCCTCGTAATACTCCTCCATCATGGCAAGGCCGGCTTCCATCCGCTCCCGGCTGTAGGGCCGCCCCACCGATTTTAAGGCAAGGTTTGTAAGGATGGCAAACCATTGCCAGTTGCAGGCGCAGCACTCGCTGCGGTTGATCTCCCAAAGCCACTCGGTCAGATTTGCCTTTTCCGGCTCCGAAAGGGGCTGCCACACGGTTTGCGGGGCCAGCAAAATGGCGTAGGAAAGGGCCGCCATCTCGCAGAACTTCTGGTCAAAGTCGTGGCATTTCCCCCAGTATTCGGGGTGGGCGGGGTCGGCGCCGTGGGCAAGGCCGGCACGGTAAAGCGCCGCAAAGCCCGGCTCGCTGCCGCCGCCCGCCCAAAAGGGCGCAAGCCCCCAAAGCGGCCGGGCAAAGGCCTCCATCCGGGCGGCCTCGTCCTCGTAATGGGCGCTGGTGGCGCCAATGGCAAGCTGCGCGCCGCCGGAGCTGTAAAAGGGCTTGAGCGGCTGCAAAAGCCGCATAAGGCTTTTTTGTGCCGCCGCCTTGGAGGCAAAATCGGCCTCGGTATAACGATAGTTTTCCATCCTCAAAACACCTCGCTGTGTGCGGACGAGCCGCCCACAATTTCGCCCGCCGCTGGTTTGACCCGCGGGTACGCGGGCCCCTGAGCGGGCGGCCTACCACCAGGGTTCCCAGTCGGTCAAAAAGCGGGTCAGCGCCTCTAAGTAATAGTAATCGCCAAAGCTGGTAAACTCGTCCACCCCTTCGGGGGTGCAGGTGTTGTAGGGGCTTTTTTTGCTGTAGGTGCCGTGCAGCAAAAGCCCAGCGCCGGGCGCGGGTTCGGCGGGCTGGAAGCTGCGGGCAAGGCTGCCCAGAATGCGGGCGGCCAGCTCCCGGCAGGGGGCGGCCTCTTCGGCTTTCAGCAGCCGGGCGGCCTCCAACAGCCCGCAGGCCAGCACCGCCGCGGCCGAGGAATCCCGCTCCTCGCCGGAATCCGGCTGGAAGATAAGGTCCCAGCAGGGCACTAAGTCCTCCGGCAGGCGGGATACAAAAAAGTCCCGCGCGCGCCAAAAGGCGGCCAGAGCCTCGGCATTGCCGGTCTCCCGCCAGCTCAAAATGGCGCCGTACACCGCCCAGGCCTGGCCGCGGGCCCAGAAGCTGTCGTCCCGGTAGCCCTGGCAGGTCTCGCCCCGCAGGGGCTGGCCGCTTGGCGACATAAAAAAGGTGTGCCAGGTCGAGCCGTCCGGCCGGTAGGAGTGGGCAAGGCAGGTGGCGGTGTGCTTTTGGGCCAGCTCGGCAAAAAGGGGCTCGCCGGTCTCGCGGCTGGCCCAGTAGAGCAGCGGCAGGTTCATCAAACAGTCGATGATAAAGCGCCGGTTGGCCCGCACCCCCATCCGGCCCCAGGCCTGAAAATATTCCCCCTCGGGCACAAACCGGGTCAGCAGCTGCCGGGCCGCCAGGATCGCGGCCTGCCGCGCGTCCTCGCTGCCGGTGAGCCGGAAGGCCGAGACGCAGGCCGGGGTGTACAAAAAGCCCATGTCGTGGTGGGCGACCTTGCGCTTTGCGCGGATGCGCGCGGCAAAGCTGCCGGCAAGGGCAAGCCCGGCCTGCCGGAAGGCCTCCTCGCCGGTGTGCTCATAGCACAGCCAGACCTCGCCCGGCCAGAAGCCGCAGGTCCACTGGTCGTTGGGGCAGGCGGGATACACCCCGTTGACGCTGGAATGGTTCTGGCAGCGGCGGGTGTAAAGGGGCAGGTTGAGCCGCACCTGCCGGATGCAGCGCTCGAGCGCGGCGGCGGCCTCGGCCCGGGTGATGGGCTGGACAGCGGGCATACGCGATCCCTTCCTTCCTGTGATGTAAAAGGGTCAGGGGGCGGGGACAGCGTCCCCTCCCCCTGACAGTATAGAGAACAGAAATCGAAAAAGCAATAGAGCGGGCTGCCAGGCAGAAAAATACGCGGCAGCTTTTGGAAGGCAGCGGCCTTTCTTAACCCTTGATGCCGGTGGCCGCAACGCCCTGCACAAAGTATTTTTGCAGCGACAGGAAGATGATGAGCACCGGGATCAGCGCAACCACCGAGGCCGCCATGATCAGGCCGTACTCGGCCGAATACTGGCTGATGAACATGCGCAGGCCGATCTGGATGGTCTTGACCTCGTTTTTGGTGAGGTAGATCAGGGGGCCAAGGAAGTCGTTCCAGGTGGAAACAAAGGTAAAGATGGTCAGGGTGGAGAGGGCCGGCTTTGAGAGCGGCAGCATCACCTTGAACCAGATGCCGTACTCGGACAGGCCGTCGATCCGGGCCGCCTCGCACAGCTCGCTGGGCACCCCCTCGTAGAACTGCTTCATCAAAAAGACGCCAAAGGCGCTGAACGCCTGCAAACAGATGATGGCCAGATGGGTGTTGTTGAGGTTCCAGGCCCGCATCATCATAAACTGCGGCACCATGTAGGCCTGCCAGGGCACCGCGATGGTGGCGATGTAGCCCAAAAACAAAAGGTTTTTGCCCTTAAAGTTCATCTTGGCAAAGGCGTAGGCCGCAAAGCTGGAGGAGAACAGCTGCAGAAGGGTCACGATGATCGTGAGCTTGGCGCTGTTTTTAACGAAGGTCAAGAGGGGGATCTTGGTCCAGATATCCACATAGTTGCGCCAGCGCGGGCTCTCGGGGATCCACTGGATGGGGAAGGAGAAGACGTCCTTGTTCATCTTGAGGGAGGCCGAGAGCATCCAGATAAAGGGGATGAGCATCAGCGCGGTGATGAGGATCAGGATCGCGTAGATCAGCGTTTTGGAGATGGCGCTGTTGCGCTTTTGGGAGCTTTGTTTCATCTGTGATCCCCCCTTAATCGTTGTTGGACGAGCCGCGGAACTGCACCAGCGTGATGATGAGCACCATCGCAAACAGGACCATGGCCACCGCGCTGGCATACCCGTACTTGGGCGTGTTGACAAACGCAATGTTGTAGATGTCGTACACAAGGGTGATGGTGGCGTCGCCCGGGCCGCCCTGGGTGATCATGTACATCTGGTCATACACCTTGAAGGAGGCGATGGTCAGGGTGATGGTCACAAAGAAGGTGGTGGGCCGCAGCTGGGGCAGGGTCACGTGCCAGAAGATATGCCACTTGTTGGCCCCGTCCAGCCGGGCTGCCTCCTCCAGCGAGGGGTTGGTGCCCTGCAGGCCGGCCAGGTAGATCACCATGTAGTAGCCCATGTTTTTCCATACGCTGAACAGGATGACCGTGATCATCGCGGTCTCCTTGCCGGCGGCCCAGCGGGGCAGGCTTTCCTCGGCCACGCCCAGCGCCGACAGCAGCATGTTCACCGGGCCCATGCTGGGGCTGAAGATCATGTTCCACACCGCGGCCACCGCCACCAGCGAGGCCACATACGGGAAGAAGGAGACGGTGCGGAAAAAGTTGCGCAGCCGCACGTCCTGGTTGAGCAGCATGGCAAGGCCGAGGCTGCACACCAGGGTGAGCGGAACGGTGCCCACGCAGTAGATCAGGGTGTTCCAGAAGGCGGTTTTAAAGGTGCGGTCGCTGAAGAGATCGATAAAGTTTTGCAGGCCGATAAACTCCACCGCGTGCACCCCGTCCCAGCTGCAGAGGGAGAGCCCCACGGCAAACACCATGGGCACTAAGGTAAACACGCAAAAGCCGATAAAGTTGGGCGCGATAAAGGAGTAGGCGGTCAGGTCATTGCGCACCGACCGGCCCAGCCCGCCCTTTTTGGGCTTGGCAGAGCTTGTTGCAGACGCAGCAGGCATACGATTTCTCCTTTCCGTAAAAAGGCTGCCGGCCAAAAGGCCCCAAATGCCGCAGGGGGTTGGCGGCGGGCCAAAAAACAAGGGCCCGAGCCGCCGCAAAAAGGCCGGCGCTTTTGCCAAAAGCCGGAAAAAACGGGGGCGGGCAGGCAGCCCGCCCCCGTGTGGGTACGGTTTGGCTGGGGGATTATTTGCCCAGGATGGCTCCAACCTGTTCGTTCATGTTGGCAATGCCCTCGTCGATGCTCTCGGCGCCGGTCATGATGGCGTCATGCTCGGTGTTCAGCACCGTCTCGATCTCGCTGGCCTTGTCGGTCAGGGGCATCTCCAGGTAGATGGCGGCGGTGGTCAGCGCCTCCTTGGAGGCCTCGTCGGTCGGGAAGCCCTCGGTGGCGGCGATGGTGGCGATGGTCTCGGCAGTGCTCACGGCGGGGAAGCTGCCGGTGGAGGCCATGATGGCGGCGCCCTCAGGGCCGGCGCACCAGTTGCAGAAGTCGATGGCGGCTTCCTTGTTGGCGGAGTTCACGTTCACGCCCAGGCTGGTCACGGTGCCCAGGGTGGAACCGGCGGGCGCGCCGGCCGGGTGCGGGTACTTGACCATGCCAAAGTCTACCGGCTCATAGCCGTCCTTGGCGGCGTTGGCGTTGTACTGCTGCATGGTAGCCAAAAACCAGCTGCCCATGTTGACCATGGCGGCGCTGCCGTTCTGGAAGGCGGCCGAGTAGTGCAGGTTGGCGGTTTTCAGTTCGCCGTAGTCCGGCACGATGCCGTCCTCCTGCTGTTTGAGCACCATCTCATAGATGGGCTTGAGGAAATCGTAGGTGCCGTCGATGATGGTGTTCTTGCCGTCCAGGATGCCGAACAGCGAAACGGCCGAACGCCAGGTGTGGTAGTGGTTGCCGTAGACCTTCTCGGCGCCCGAGCCGCTGGTCATCTGGCGGGCCAGGGCGTCAAACTGCTCCAGGGTCATGTCGTTGGTGGGGTAGTCCACCTTGGCGGCGTCAAACAGGGCCTTGTTGTAGAAGACGACCCAGAAGTCCGCCCGGAAGGGGATGGCATAGAAGTTGCCGTTGGCGTCGGTCAGCTGCTCCAGCACGCCGCCAAAATCGGCCGCCGGGGTGGTGAGCACGCTGTTCATCGGCTCCAGCATCTCAAGGTTGATCAGGTTGGCGTAGCCCGGGATGTCCTTGATGGACAGCACGTCCAGCTCGCCGTTGCCGCCGGACAGCTGGGTGGCCAGCTGGGTCATGTAGTCGTTGGAGCCCAGGTCCACCATCTCGATGGTCACGTTGTCGTGGGTGGCCATGTAGCCCTCGGCCAGCGCGTTCCAGTAGGCGGTGGAGTCCTTATCCCACAGCGCCCAGGTCAGGGTCACGGCGCCGTCGCCGCCCTCGGCAGGGGCGCTGCCGCCGTCGGCCGGGGTGCTGGCAGCCGGAGCGCTCGAAGCGCCGCCGCCGCAGCCCGCAAGGCTCAGCGCCATTGCCAGCGCCAGGGCCAGTGCAAGGATCTTGCAAAGCTTTTTCATGGTGTGCATCCTCCTTAAAATGTTCGGCGCGCCCGCCTTTATAAAAAAGTGGGGCAGCGCCCGGGCCGGCCTGCCGGCAGGCCGGCCCGGGGCCGGGAGCGCAAATTTGTGCATGGAACGCAAGATTTTGCATCCCGGGGCCAAGGGCGGCGATTGACACCGCTTTTGCGCCGGTGTTATCATTAAAACAGCAAAAGGCGCCGCCGGGCAAAAAAGGGGGCAGCCCGCCCCCGCCGGCGCCGCAAAAAAGGAGGGCCCGCCAATGACCCCTGCCCAAAGGCGGCGCGGCCGGTTTGGCATCCAGGCGCGGGTGCTCAGCCTGGCGGTGCTCTTTACCCTTTTTACCGCCGGCATCATTATTTTCAGCAGCGCCCGCTCGCTGGCCCAGCAGCTGCGGCGCACCACCATCCAGTCGGCCGAGTACACCCTGCAGGCGGCGGCCTCCGGCATCCGCAAGGACATCCAGGAGGTGGACGACCTCTCGCTCTGGTGCTGTGTCGATTCCACCATCCGCACCGCCATGCTCACCGACATCTCCACCGGGGTGCTCACCCACACGGTCTACCCCATCATCGCCAACAAGTATAACTCAATGCATACCGCCCCCTACATCCAGCGGTTTCTGCTGGCCAGCCAGAACGGCCGGATCATCATGATGGGCACGGCGTCCAGCCAGTCCCGCGCCGTCGGGCAGGAGGCGCTGGGCCTTTTGCCCGGCATGGCTGAGGGCGAGCCCCTGGCCCGGTGGGATCGCATCCAAAAAGACCCGCTCATGCAGTTTGGCATCGTGATGGAGGGCATCCCCATCACCCGGCAGATGGTGCGGGGGCCCAGCCAGTACGCCGCGTCGGTCTACCTGTCGGTCTCGCCGGCCCTCATCACCGACCCGCTGCGCGCCCTCGCCCCCGAGGACGGCTCCTGGCTGTGCTGGGTCATGGGGGGCACCCTCTACCGGGTGGAGGACGGCGGCCTTGTGCCGCTGGGCGAGGCGGACGGGCTGCTCACCGGCGATCCCGCCGACCCGGACACCCTCGGCGCCGGCACCGCCGTCTACACCGCCCGGTTTGAGGAGGCCGACTACACCGCGGTGGTCTGCCCGCTGGGGCTGCACGAGCTCTCGCTGGGGCTGATGCTGCCCCAAAGCAAGCTGCCGGCCTCCCTTTACCTCTTGCGCGGGCCGGCCCTCATCGCCCTGGCGGTGGTGCTGGTCATGGGCCTTGGCATGGCCCTGCTGCTCCAGCGCACGGTGGCCGTGCCCATCGGCCAGCTGCAGCGGCGGATCGCCAAGGTCAGCGAGGGGGATTTTTCCACCGACGCCGGCATCGAGTGGAACCACGAGCTGGGCGACGTGGGCCGGGGGATCAACCATCTGTCCCAGAGCGTCAGCGACCTGATGGCCCGGCGGGTGGAGGACGAAAAGCAGCAGCTGGACCTTGAGTACCGGATGCTGCAAAACCAGATCAGCCCGCATTTTATCTACAACACCCTCAACAGCATCAAGTGGATGGCCACCATCCAACACGCGCCCGGGGTGGCCGAGATGGTCACCGCCCTCTCGCGGCTGCTCAAGAGCGTCTCCAAGGGCAACCAGCGGCTGGTGCCGCTGGCCGAGGAGTTCGGCCTTTTGGAGGACTATTTTACCATCCAGCGCTACCGCTACGGCGGCACCCTCACCCTCAGCCTGCCCGCGGCCGGGGAGCTTGCGGCCTTTGCCGGCTACCGCATCCCCCGCTTTACCTTACAGCCCCTGGCCGAAAACGCCATCTTCCACGGCATCGAGCCCAAGGGCGGGGTGGGCTCGCTCAGCGTGAGCCTTGCCGCGGGCGAGGGGGGCGACCTGCTGCTGCGCCTGGCCGACGACGGGGTGGGCATGCCCCAGGAGCAGATCGGGCGGATCCTGGCCGGGCCGCAGACCGCCGGGGGCCAGCAGGCGCGCTTTCGGCATGTGGGGGTGTGGAACGTGCACCGGCTTTTGCAGCTGAGCTTTGGGCCGCAGTACGGCCTTGCCATCGAGAGCGGGCCGGCCGGCGGCACCACGGTCACCCTGCGGCTGCCCCGCCCGGCCGAGGCCGCGCCGGACAGGACGGAAGCCGAACGGGGCGAAACCCCGCCGCCCGAACCCGGGCAGGCCGGGCCTGAACGCGGCGAAACCCCGCCGCCCGAACCCGAACAAAAGACCGGTTAAACCCCAAAAAGGAGGGCACAGCCAATGCTGAAAGCGCTTTTGGTGGACGACGAACCCCTGGTGCTGATCGGTTTGCAGGGCATGCTGGACTGGGAAGCCCTGGGCTGGGAGGTGGCGGGCACCGCCCGCAACGGCGGCGAGGCCCTGGAGGCCATCCGGCAAAAAAGCCCGACCTTGTTTTTTGCGACATCCGCATGCCGGTGATGGACGGGCTGGAGCTGGCCCGCCGCTGCCGGGAGGAGGACCCCGCGCTGCCCCTGTTTATCATGCTGACCAGCTATGAGGAGTTCGACTATGTCAAGCAGAGCCTGCGGCTGGGGGTGCTGGAGTACATGGTCAAGCTGGAGCTCACGGCCGAGGGGCTGGCCGCCGCATTGCAGCGGGCCGAGGTGCGCATCCGGCAGGAGCGCTCGCTGCGCGAGCCCTCCGCCCCGCCCGCGGCGGACGGGCTGGCCCAGTACCGCGAGCGGTTTTATTTACAGCTGTACGGCGGGCTTTTGAGCGACGCGGCGGTGTTCAGGCGGCTGTGCGGCGAACTGGGCCTTGCGTTTGACGCGCCGGCCTACGTGGTGGCGCTGGGCGCTTTGCAGACCCGCCTGCAGGACACCCGCCAGCTGGCGACCTTGAGCGCCGGGGTCACCAAGCTGGCGGCCGACACCCTGCCCAAGTTTTTGCCCTGCACGGTCACCGGCATGGACCTGCGGCACTTTTCGGTGCTCTTCCCGCTCAAGGAGACCGGGCGGCTGGAGGAGCAGCTCTCGGCCACCCTGCAAAAAACCGGCGAGCTGCTCTACGAGTACTTTGGCACCCCGGTGTGGTGGGCGGTGGGCCAGCCGGTGCAGAATATCCTGGACGCGCAAAAAAGCCAGCGGGCCGCCTTTTCGGCCCTTGCGCTTTTAAGCGCCGAAAGCCCCATCGTCTTTGAGCCGGCCCGGGCCGGGGGCTACCACGCCCAGCAGGTGGTGCAGATCCAGGAGTACATCCAGCAGAACCTGGATAAGCGGCTCTCGCTCAACGATGTGGCGTCGGTGTTCGGCATCAGCCCCAACTATCTGAGCCAGCTGTTTGCCCAGTGGGGCGAGAGCGGCTTTGTGGAGTTTGTCACCGCGACGCGGGTCAACGCCGCCAAGGAGCTGATGGCCAGCACCGACCTGAAGATCTACGAGATCAGCGACAAATTGGGCTTTGAGAGCGCCTTTTACTTCAGCAAGGTGTTTAAAAAGGTGGAGGGCGTCACCCCGCGGGCCTACATCCAGCGCCTGAAGGGGAATTGAACGCCGAAAGGAAACATGAGATGAGCCTGTTTGGAATGGAACGGTTTTCCGCCCCCGGCGCCCCGCCCCCGCAAGGGGGACCGGGGCGGTATTTTGCGGCGGCGTGGCAGAACCTGGGCGGCCTTTTGGGGGCAAACCTTTTGTGCTGCGCCGGCTTTCTGCCGCTGGCGCTGGGGGTCAGCTTAGGGGTGGTGTACCAGAACTTCTGGCTCACCCTGCTGGGCGGTGCGCTGGGCGGCGCGCTGGCCGGCCCCTGCTGGACGGCGATGTTTTCGCTCTCGCTGCAGGCCTTTTGCGGCGGCACCCGGGGCTGGCTGCGCCGCTGGCGGCGGGCCGCCCTGGCTGCGCCCGGCCCCTCGGCCCTCGCCGGCAGCCTGCTTGGCATGCTGGGGGGCGCGGTGCTGCTGGTGGGGCGGCTGGCGGGGGAGGGCCTTGTCCTGCAAACGGCCGCGCCCGCCTTGGTCTGGGCTGCCCTGGCGGCGGACGGGCTGCTGCTGGCCCTCGAGACCGCCCTGCTCTCGGCCATCTTTGCTGTGGAGCGCCCGGTGCCGGGGGGCAAGGCCGAGGGGCCCGCGCCCCGGCCCACCCTGCGCGGGCGCACGGTGGCCCTGCTGCTGGCGGCCCCGGGCCGGGTGCTGGCCGCCGGTGCGGCGCTGCTGGCCTGGTGCCTGGGGGCGGTGGCCCTCTTCCCGGTCAGTGTGCCGTTTGCGCTGGCAGTGGGCTTTTGGCCGGCGGCGCTGCTGGCGGCCCAGCTGCTCTTAAAGCCGATCGGGGAAGTGTTTGGCCTGCCGCAGGAATTTGGCCCCCTGCCCCCCGAGCGTCCGGCCCCGCGCCCGGCCCAAGGCGGCCCTGATGCGCGCCAGCGCGCCGAGATCTTCTGGCGGCGGCGGGGCCCGGTGGTGATCATCGCGGCGGCGGCGGTGCTGCTGCTGGCCTGGGGCGGCAGCCAGCTGCTGGCCCCCCGGCCGGACCTGGAGATCGCGGTGGTGCACGCCCAGCCCCTGCCGGACGGGGTGCTGGCGGCACTGCAAAATTCCCTCGCCGCCCGGGTGGGGGACCTCAACGGGGACGGCCGGGCCGCCGTGCGGGTCAACGATTACACGGTGGTGTTTAGCGGCGCCTCGCAGGACGCCGACCGCCAGACCGCCGGCTCCACCCTGCTGGTCTCGGACCTTGCCGCCCAGCAGAGCGCGGTCTATGTAGTGGAGGACCCGGAGGGCTTCCTTGCCCGGTATGCCGACCAGGTGATCCCCGCCGAAGCCCGCCTTTGGGCCGATTGGCCGGCCCTGGCCGCCCTCGACGCGGGCAGCTACGCCCGGCTGGAGGCGATGGAGGCCGACCTGCCCGGCCAGCAGCTGCTGGCCGGCCTTACCGTGCTGCCCGGCCGGCAGGCGGATCCCGCCCTTTTGCAGGCCCTGCTGGGGCCAGGCGGGCAACAGCCCTGACAGATTCGCAGGAGGGAAACCCTATGATCTACTATGCCCGCTCCCAAAACGACGCCGGCCAGCCCGAAACGGCGGCCCACCACCTGCAGCGGGTCGCCGCGCTCTGCCAAAAATTCTGCGCCCCGCTGGGGGACGAGGCGGCCGGGGAATGGATGGGCCTTTTCCACGACCTTGGCAAGTACAGCCCGCTCTTCCAGCAGGTGCTGGCCGGCCGCGCCCGGCATGTGGACCACGCCCTGCCCGGCGCGGCCCTGCTGTACATGCGCCTGTGCGGCCGCGGCGGCGAAAACGGCCGCTTTTTGCCGCTGGCGCTGGCGGTGCGGGCCCACCACGGCAGCCTTTCGGCCGATACCGGGGAGTTCCGGGCCTGGTGCAGCGGCAAAACCGACGGCCTTGGGCCGGACGGGCGGCGCTACTCGATCCCCAGCGCCCGGGACGCCGCCTGCCGCGCCGCCTTTGAGGCCTTTATGCGGGAAAACCCGATGCCCGCCCGGCTGCCCGCCCCGCCGGTGGGCCCCCCGCAAACGCCGGAGGACGCCGCCGGCTGGATGCTCTTTGTGCGGCTGCTCTTTTCGGCCCTCACCGACGCCGACTACACCGCCGCCGCCGAGCATTTTGAGCCGGATGCCCTGGCCCGCAGCGCCCTGCCGCCGGTGGATGTCGCCGCCGCCCGGCAGGCCCTGGAGGAATACCGCGCCGCCCTGCGCCAAAAGGCCGCCGATGGGGGCGACCCTGCCATGGCCGCGGTGCGGGAGGAATTGTTTGAGGCCTGCCGCCAAGCGGGGGCCAAGGCAGAGCCCGGCGCCTACACCCTCACCGCCCCCACCGGCGCGGGCAAGACCCTGGCCCTTTTGGCCTTTGGGCTGGAGCAGCTGGCCCAGGGGCGGCGGCGGATCATCCTTGTGCTGCCCTACCTCTCGGTTTTGGAGCAGAACGCCGCCGTCTGGCGCGGCATCCTGCCCCAGCTGCTCGAGGACCACAGCCAGCTGCGCCCGGACGACGAGCAGGCCGCCCGGCTGCTGGCCCAGCGGTGGGACGCCGGCTGCATCGTGACCACCTCGGTGCGGTTTTTTGAGGGGCTCTTCTCCTGCTCCGGGCCGGACTGCCGGCGGCTGCACCAGATCGCGGGCAGCGTGATCCTGTTCGACGAGGCCCAAAGCCTGCCCGCCAGCCTGGCCAATGCCACCCTGCGCGCCTTGCGGGAGCTGAGCGGGCGCTGGGGCTGCACGGTGGTCTTTTCCAGCGCCACCCAGCCCGCGTTTGACGCGCTGGCCGGCCCCTTCTGGGCCCCGCAGGAGCTGGCGCCAAACCCCCGGGCCCTCTTTGAGCGCGCCCGCCGGGTCACCTGCCGCTGGCAGCTTACCCCCCAGCCGCTTGAGGAGGTCGCCCGCAGCGCGGCCGGCGGGCCCAACGCCTGCGTCATCCTCAACCTGCGCCGCCACGCCCGCCAGGTCTACGAGGCGCTGCGGGCGCTCCGCCCGGCCGAAGAGGTCTTTTTGCTCTCCACCGAGCTCTGCCCCGCCCACCGCACCGCCCTGCTAAGGCAGGTCAAGGCCCGGCTGCAGGGCGGCCAGCCCTGTTACCTTGCGGCCACCCAGTGCATCGAGGCCGGGGTGGACCTGAGCTTTGACGCGGTGTTCCGGGCGCTGGCCCCGCTGGAGGGCATCGTACAGGCGGCCGGCCGCTGCAACCGGCACGACACCCGCCGCCGCGGGCTCGTTACGGTATTTGTGCCCCGGCAGGAGGGCGGCCGCCTCTACCCGGACGATTTTTACCGCCAGGGGGCCAACGCGGTGCACGCGCTGCGCAGCCGCCACCCCATCGAGCTGGACGACCCTGCGCATATCCGGGAATATTACGACATCCTCTACGGCCAGGGCTATCTGAAGGACAAGCCCGCCCTCACCGCCGCCATCCAGAACCTCGACTTTGCCGGGGTGCGCCGCCAGTACCGGCTCATCGAGCAGGCCGGGGCGCCGGTGGTGGTGCCCTACGCCGGCGAGGCGGAGCTTTACGCCCAGCTCTGCGCCGAGGCCGAACACGGCGTCACCGGCGGCTGGCTGCGCAAGGCCGCCCCCCTCACCATCACCTGCTACGACCAAAAGCTTGTGGCCGCCTGCTGCGAACCGCTGCACACCCCCGCCCGCGGCGGCCAGCCGCCGGCCTTCGCGGGCTGCTGGCTGCTGCGGGATCCCACCCAGTACGACAGCGCCCGCACCGGCCTGTGCCTGCGCGCGGAGATGGCATAAAGGCCGCAAAAAGGCCGCCGGGCATTTTGCCCGGCGGCCTGCGTATGTTTGAAAGCTGTTGTTTTTGTTGCTGCGCGGCCGTTTCAGCACCAGCAGCAAAAAAAGGGGCAGAAGAGGTTGGCCAGCATGGTGGGCAGGCAAAAGCTGTTTACCAGGTTCATGCTGGGCGCGCCGTAGGCGCGGCTGTAGTTCTGGTACCGGTCGCTCTGGCCGGTCAGCGCGTCCACCACCCGGCGGTATTCGGGGTTGCCGGGCTCCAGCTCGGCGGCGCGGCGGGCGTGCTGCTCGGCCGTGAGGCTGTTGCCAAGGCCGGCGTTGGCCAGGGCGCTGTAGTAGTACCAGCGGGCGGTGCGCTCGCCGGGGGCCAGCGCGGCCAGCGCGCCCAGCGCCTCGCGGTAGCGGCGGTTTTGCAGGTAATTGCGGGCCGCCTGCAGCTCCACCGGCTCGCGGCCGGCGCCGGACGCGCCAAAGTCGTCCGCCGAAAAGCCGCCGAACCCCCCAAACCCGCCAAACGGCCCGTAGTAAAAGCCGCCGTAGGGCCCGTAGTTGGACCGGCCGCCCTGCTGCTGGCTGGTGTAGCCGCCCCGGCCGCCGTAGCCGTCAAAGCCGGCCGGGCCGCCCTGGCGCTGCTTCATCACCTGGTCGTAGGCGGCCTGTACCTCCTTGAACTTTTCCTCGGCCTGCGCGTCGCCGGGGTTGAGGTCCGGGTGGTACCGCTTGCACAGCCCCCGGTAGGCTTTTTTGACCTCGTCATCCCCCGCCGCGGGGGAGACGCCAAGGATCTCGTAAGGGTCTCTCAAGGCCGCCCTCCTTTTTGCGTTTGGGCCGTGCTTTGCGCTCTTTGCGCCCGTGCGCCGCCGGATGCGCTTGCTGCTGCGGCAGCGCGCGCTGTTCGCCCTTTGCGCCCGCCGGGCGGTTTCAGCCCCCGCCGGGGCCGCCGCGCTCCTTTTGCAGGGCCGCGTACCGCACCCAGACGCCGGAATACAGGATGTTGCGCAGGATGTCCGCGTCCTGCAAGATGGGCAGCCGCTCAAAGGCGGCCGCGCACTGGGCCATCAGGGCGGTGAGCATCCGGTGGCAGGCCGCTTCGAACCCCGGCCCGGCCGCCATGCCCTGCAATGGGTTGTAGCGGCCCTTTTTGCGGTCTTTGGGCAGGTCCTCGTAGGCGTCCATCAGGTAGATGAACTTGCCAAGGCTCATGCCCATCTCCTGCAGCTCGGCGCTCCATTCGTCCCGCCGCAGGTCGAACAGCTCGGCCAGCATCGCGCCAAAATAGCTGCTCATGGCGTCCGGGTCCTGGCGGTTTTCCGCCTCTCCCTCGGCCAGCTTTGCCAGCCCCAAGTGGATGGCCGCGCACTGGCGGGGGTACCTGCCGGCCAGGGCCAAATGCCGCTTTTCCAGCGCCGCCGCGGCCAGCCGGCTGGCCGGGCTGCGCTCGTCCTGCCAGTTGTCCAGCAGCTTGCGGTAGCCAAGCTCCAGGGTCATGTCGGCCGCATAGTCGGTAAACTCGTTGCACACCGTGTCCTTTTGGCGCAGCGGGTGCAAAAGGCAGCGCACCGGCTCCTCGCGGCTCTCCGGCTCGTACAAACCGGAGAGCAGGATGGCCAGGAAGGCGGTGTCATACGAGAGGGTCAGCTGCCCCTTTACCCCGTGCAGAGCGCGCAGCCGGCGGCAGAGCCCGCAGTAATAGGCCTTGTACCGCCTTGCCTGATCGGGGCTCAGGCCGGCCCGGTTTGCGGTGACGTATCCGAACATGGCGTGTCAGCTCTTTTTTAAAAATTCCGTTTTGCATTTGGGGCAGGTCACGGCGATGCGGCCGTGCCCGCGGGGTACCCGCATCTTCTGGCGGCAATTGGGGCAGCGGAAGTACCGGTAGAGCCCGCGCTGGGCCCACTCCAGCCTTTTTTGCCGCACCCCGCTCCGCAGCCGCTCTGTGCAGCGGTAAAAAACGGCGTTTTCGGCCGCGCGGCGGGCGGTGCTGCGGCTGAACATCCTGAAATAGCACACCGCCAGCAGCCCAAGGCCCAGCCAGTCCAGCAGCGGCCAGCGCAGCAGCAGGGCCAGCAGGATGCACACCAGCGCAGCCCCGCTCAAAAAGCGGCCCAGAAGATCAACGCCGTACCGCCCCGCCATCCAGCGGCGCAGCCGTTCCCGCAGGGGCATGGTACCCACCGCCTTTCTCTAAAAACGCGGCGGCCGGCCCGGCCGCCCATAAAAAGCCGTTACCCCTATGATGGCACAAGAATATTGAGAATTTTTGAACAAACCAAAAAAAGGCGGGCGGCAAAGGGCAAAACTGCGCCCCCGCCGCCCGAAAAAGCAGGATAAAGGCCCGCCCGCGGGGCGGGAGCAGCCGCCTCGCCCTTGGCCGTGATGCAGGGGCGGGCTCCCAAATACGCCCGCGGGGCGGCGCTCAGCGCTTATTGCTGCGCCGCCAGATGTGCATGGCCTCAGCGTCCCGGATCAGTTGTTCGCGGAAATCCGGGTGGGCGATGCTGATGATCGCCTCGGCCCGCTGCCAGGCCGACAGGCCCTTGAGGTTGACCTTGCCGTACTCGGTAACCAAAAAGTGGGTGTTGGCCCGGGTGTCGGTAACGATGCTGCCGTTTGCCAGGGTGGGCCGGATGCGGCTTTGCAGCTGGCCGGTTTTTTTGTCTGTAAAGGTGGAGGAGAGGCAGATAAAGCTCTTGCCGCCCTTGGACAGGTAGGCGCCCAGCACAAAGTCCAGCTGGCCGCCCGCGCCGCTGATGTTGCGCACCCCGGCGCTCTCGGCGTTGACCTGGCCAAAGAGGTCCACGTCCACCGCGTTGTTGATCGAGATAAAATTGTCCAGCGCGGCGATGCTGCGGATGTCGTTGGTGTAGCTGACCGGCGCGGCCATGCAGGCGGGGTTGCCGTCCAGATACTCGTACAGCTTGCGGGTGCCGGCCCCAAAGGCGTACACCTGCCGCCCGGTGTCGATGGCCTTGCGGCTGCCGTTGATCTTGCCGGCGTTGGCAATGTCCACAAAGGCGTCCACATACATCTCGGTATGTACCCCAAGGTCCTTAAGGTCGCTCTGGGCGATCAGGCTGCCCACCGCGTTGGGCATGCCGCCGATGCCCAGCTGCAGGCAGGCCCCGTTGGGGATCTCCTCCACGATCATTTTGGCCACCGCCTGGTCCACCGCGCTGGCCGGCCCGGCCGCGCCCATCTCGGCGATGGGGGGGTTATCCCCCTCCACGATCATGTCCACCTGGCTGATGTGCACCCCGTTCTCAAAGCCGCCCAGGCACCGGGGCATGTTCTGGTTGACCTCCACGATCAGCACCTTGGCCTTTTTGCAGACCTCGGCCAGATGGCTGGCCGAGGGGCCAAAGTTGAAATAGCCGTGCTTGTCCATGGGGGCCACCTGAAAAACGGCCACGTCCAGCGGGTCGGCCCCGTCCACATAATAGCGGGGCAGCTCGCTGTACCGGATGGGCGCGTAAAAGGCAAAGCCCTTGGCGGCGGCCTTGCGCTCGATGCCGCCCATGTGCCAGCTGTTCCAGCTGAAGTGCGCGGCCGGGTCCTCGATCTTAAAAACCTCCGGCTCCCACATCAGGATGCCGCCCCGGAGCTTTATGTCCTCAAGCTCCGGCATCCGTTTGGCAAGGGCGGCGTCCACCGCCGCGGGGGTGCCCACGCACCAGCCGTAGTCCACAAAGTCGCCGCTCTTGACCACGGCGGCCGCCTGTTCGGCGCTGGCCAGCTTTTGCGCGTACAGCTGCGTAAGATCCATCAGCAAATCCCTCCAAAATCAGATTTTGCCGCCCGGGGCCGGGCAAAAGCGCCCTCCGGGCGGGTTTTTGAAAAAACTGTAAACACTGCAAAGAAAACCGGCAAAGGGGAACAAAACTTCTTTTCTTTTGCGCGCGGATATAGTACAATATACCTGTGCGCCGGACAGGGGGGCCCGCCGCGCCGGCAGGCGGCCGTCCCGAGGACATTTTAGCAGATTTTAAGGGCGAAGGCAACCTGTGCGCGGGGCCCCTGGGTGGGATTTGCCGGTTTATTTGATAAATATTTGACAAATCGGGAAATTTGATGTAAAACTATAAATAGCGAAAAAAAGACCGACAAGCAAAACCGCCGCGGCGGGCGGTTTGGGCCGGCGGCATGCCGTGTGGATGTAAAACTATAAACAGCGAAAAAAAGACCAACAAGCAAAACAGCCGCGGCGGGCCGCCGCGAAGGGTGGGAAACATTGATGATCCGTGCGATCTATCCCGGCAGCTTTGACCCCGTGACCCTCGGCCATCTGGACATCATCCGCCGGGCCGCCGGCGTGGTGGACGAGCTGGTGGTGGGGGTGCTGACCAACAAGAGCAAAAGGCCGCTGTTTTCGATCGGGGAACGGGTGGAGATGCTAAAAAGGTGCACCGCGGGGCTTGAAAACGTGCGGGTGCTCTCGTTTGACGGGCTCACCGTGGAGTTTGCCCGCAGCCAGGACGCCCGCATCATCGTGCGGGGCCTGCGGGCGGTGACCGACTTTGAGGTGGAGATGCAGATCGCCCAGAACAACCGGATCGTGGACCATAACATCGAGACAATGTTTTTGACCACCGGCCTGCAGTACGCCTACCTGAGTTCGACCATTGTAAAGGAGATGGCCAGCTATGGGGCGGACGTTTCCAATTTTGTGACCCCGGACGTGGCCGCGGCCTTGGCCGAAAAATTTGCGGCAAAAGGCCCGGCAGAATAGCCCTTTTGCCGGGACATGCCCGCCGCGCGGGCAAGAGCGCGCCTGAAAAGGGCGCAGTGGGGCTTTGAACGGCCCCTTGCAGGATCCCTGCCGCCGTGGGGCGGTTTTGAATAGCCGAAAAGCAAGACCCCTTGCGTATCGAACAATTTTATAAGGAGGCAGTTTCACTATGTCCAAGAAAATCGTATTAGCCGGCGCCTGCCGCACCGCCATTGGCAAGATGGGCGGCGCTTTGAGCACCGTGCCCGCCGCCGAACTGGGCAGCATCGTCATCAAGGAGGCGCTCAGCCGCGCCGGCGTCAAGCCCGAGCAGGTGGACCATGTGTACATGGGCTGCGTGATCCAGGCCGGCCTGGGCCAGAACGTGGCCCGCCAGGCCTCCCTCAAGGCCGGGCTGCCGGTCGAGACCCCGGCCGTTACGGTCAACGTGGTCTGCGGCTCCGGCCTCAACTGCGTCAACATGGCCGCCCAGATGATCGAGGCCGGCGACGCCGACATCGTGGTGGCCGGCGGCATGGAGAGCATGTCCCTGGCCCCGTTCGCCCTCACCAAGGCCCGCTTTGGCTACCGCATGAACGACGGCAAGCTGATGGACACCATGGTGCACGACGCTCTGTGGGACGCCTTTAACGATTACCACATGGGCATCACCGCCGAGAACGTGGCCGAGCAGTGGCACCTCACCCGCGAGCAGCTGGACGAGTTTGCCGCCGCCAGCCAGCAGAAGGCCTGCGCCGCCATCGAGAGCGGCCGCTTTAAGGACGAGATCGTGCCCGTGACCATCCACGGCAAAAAGGGCGACACGGTGGTGGACACCGACGAGGGCCCCCGCGCCGGCACCACCGCCGAGGGCCTGGCCAAGCTGAAACCCGCCTTTAAAAAGGACGGCATGGTCACCGCCGGCAACGCCTCCGGCATCAACGACGGCGCGGCCGCCATTGTGGTGATGAGCGAGGAGAAGGCCAAGGAGCTGGGCGTGGCCCCCATGGCCACCTGGGTCGCCGGCGCTTTGGGCGGCGTGGATCCCAGCATCATGGGCGTTGGCCCGGTGGCCGCCACCAAAAAGGTGCTGGCCAAGACCGGCATGAAGATCGAGGACTTTGACCTGGTGGAGGCCAACGAGGCCTTTGCCGCCCAGAGCCTGGCCGTGGGCCACGACCTCGGGTTTGACCTTGCCAAGCTGAACGTCAACGGCGGCGCCATCGCGCTGGGCCATCCGGTGGGCGCCTCCGGCTGCCGCATCCTGGTGACCCTGCTGCACGAGATGGTCAAGCGGGACGCCAAGAAGGGCCTTGCCACCCTGTGCATCGGCGGCGGCATGGGCTGCTCGACCATCGTGGAGCGCTGAGCCGTTTCCTTAAGCCGTATGCCGCGCCCCGCGCCGGGGCGCGGCCCCTGTGCAAATACGGGCGGCCTGCCGGCCGCCCGCCAAAAAGGAGGACCGCCAAGTATGGAATTTATCAAATATGAGGTGGAGGGCGCCGTGGGCGTCATCACCATCGACCGGCCCAAGGCCCTCAACGCCCTCAACAGCGCGGTGCTGGCCGAACTGGACGCCGCGCTGGACGCGGTGGACCTTGCCGCCGTGCGCTGCCTGATCCTGACCGGCGCGGGCGAAAAGAGCTTTGTGGCCGGGGCCGACATCGGCGAGATGAGCACCCTCACCAAGGCCGAGGGCGAGGCCTTTGGCAAAAAGGGCAACGACGTCTTCCGCAAGCTGGAGACCCTGCCCATCCCGGTGATCGCGGCGGTCAACGGCTTTGCGCTGGGCGGCGGCTGCGAGATCAGCATGAGCTGCGACATCCGCATCTGCTCGGACAACGCGGTGTTCGGCCAGCCCGAGGTGGGCCTTGGCATCACCCCCGGCTTTGGCGGCACCCAGCGGCTGGCCCGGCTGGTAGGCCCCGGCATGGCCAAGCAGATGATCTACACCGCCCGCAACATCAAGGCGGACGAGGCGCTGCGCATCGGGCTGGTCAACGCGGTGTACCCCCTGGCCGAGCTGATGCCCGCCGCCAAAAAGATGGCCGCCGGCATTGCCAAAAACGCTCCCATCGCGGTGCGCAACTGCAAAAAGGCCATCAACGAGGGCCTGGAAGCGGGCATGGACGAGGCCGTGGTGATCGAGGAAAAGCTCTTTGGCGACTGCTTTGAGAGCTACGACCAAAAAGAGGGCATGGCCGCCTTTTTGGAAAAACGCAAGGTCGAGGCGTTTTTGAACAAGTAAGCGCCGCCCGGCGGGGGCGCGCGTCCCGGCAGGGGACGCGCCCTTCGCGGGCGCCAGATACAAACGCATCGCTCAGCGGGGGCATGCCCCCGGCGGGGGATGCGACCCATTTAAAAAAACCAGTTTAAGGAGGCAGCTGCAATGAAAGTAGGCGTTATCGGCGCCGGCACCATGGGCTCCGGCATTGCCCAGGCTTTTGCACAGTGCGAGGGCTACGAGGTCGCCTTGTGCGACATCAACGAGGAGTTTGCCGCCGGCGGCAAAAAGAAGATCGCCAAGGGCTTTGAAAAGCGGATCGCCAAGGGTAAAATGGAGCAGGCCAAGGCCGACGCCATCCTTGCCAAGATCACCACCGGCGTCAAGGAAAACATCTGTGCCGACTGCGACCTCATCGTGGAGGCCGCGCTGGAGGTCATGGAGGTCAAAAAGCAGACCTTCAAGGAGCTCTCCGCCATCTGCAAGCCCGAGTGCATCTTTGCCACCAACACCTCCAGCCTCTCGATCACCGAGATCGGCAAGGGCCTGGACCGCCCGGTGGTGGGCATGCATTTCTTTAACCCCGCCCCGGTCATGAAGCTGGTCGAGGTGATCGCCGGCCTCAACACCCCGGCCGAGCTGGTGGACCAGATCAAGAAGATCAGCGAGGAGATCGGCAAGACCCCGGTGCAGGTGGAGGAAGCCGCCGGCTTTGTGGTCAACCGCATCCTGATCCCGATGATCAACGAGGCCATCGGCATCTACGCCGACGGCGTGGCCAGCGTGGAGGGCATCGACACCGCCATGAAGCTGGGCGCCAACCACCCCATGGGCCCGCTCGCGCTGGGCGACCTGGTGGGCCTGGACATCGTGCTGGCCATCATGGAGGTCCTGCAGGCCGAGACCGGCGATCCCAAGTACCGGCCCCATCCGCTGCTGCGCAAGATGGTGCGCGGCGGCAAGCTGGGCATCAAGACCGGCAAGGGCTTCTACGACTACAGCAAGTAATTGCCCCGGAAACGGGGACGGGCGGTTTGCCTGTCCCCGTTTTGGGCTACCTGGACCGATCCCATAAAAGCCCGGGCGTTGGCGGCGTTTCCTTTGGATCGCCGCCAGGGCCCCGGCTTTTGAGAGAGTAGAGAACGGAGGACTGAAGACGGATGGATTTTACACTCAGCAAAGAGCAACTGATGGCGCAGAAGCTGTTCCGTGAGTTTGCGCAGAACGAGGTCAAGCCCCTCGCCGCCACGGTGGATGAGGAGGAGATGTTCCCGCTGGAGAACGTCAAAAAGATGGCCAAATTAGGCTTCTTTGGCATCCCGGTACCCCGGGAGTACGGCGGCCAGGGGGCCGATACCCTTACCTACGCCATGTGCGTGGAGGAGATGAGCAAGGTCTGCGCCACCACCGGCGTGATCATCTCGGCCCACACCTCGCTGTGCATCGACCCGATCCTGCACTACGGCACCGAGGAGCAGAAGCGCAAATATGTGCCCGACCTTGCCGCCGGCAAAAAGATCGGCGCCTTTGGCCTCACCGAGCCGGGCGCCGGCACCGACGCCCAGGGCCAGCAGACGGTCGCGGTGCTGGAGGACGACCACTGGGTGCTCAACGGCTCCAAGATCTTCATCACCAACGCCGGCTACGCCGATGTGTTCGTGGTGTTTGCCATCACCGGCACGGTGGTGGACAAGCGCGGCCGCAAGAGCAAGGAGATCAGCGCCTTTATCGTGGAGCGGGATTTCCCCGGCTTCAAGGTGGGCAAGCACGAAAAGAAGATGGGCATCCGCGGCTCCTCTACCTGCGAGCTGATCTTTGAGGACTGCATCGTGCCCAAGGAGAACCTGCTGGGCAAGCAGGGCCGCGGCTTCTCGATCGCCATGGGCACCCTGGACGGCGGGCGTATCGGCATCGCGGCCCAGGCGCTGGGCATTGCCGAGGGCGCCATCGACGAGACCATCAAGTACACCTCCGAGCGGGTGCAGTTCGGCCGCCGGATCAGCCAGCAGCAGAACACCCAGTTCCAGCTGGCCGACATGGCCGCCAAGACCCAGGCCGCCAAGTACCTTGTGTACGCGGCCGCCTGCAAAAAGCAGGCCGTGAACGACGGCCTCAAGGACCGCTATACCGTGGAGGCCGCCATGGCCAAGCTCTTTGCCGCCGAAAACGCCAGCGACGTTACCCGCCGCTGCCTGCAGCTGTTTGGCGGCTACGGCTACACCCGCGATTACCCGATCGAGCGCATGATGCGCGACGCCAAGATCACCGAGATCTACGAGGGCACCAGCGAGGTGCAGCGGATGGTCATCTCGGGCAATTTGGGTGTGAAGTAAGAGAGGAGGAGTACTGAGAGATGAAAGCGATTGTTTGTGTCAAGCAGGTGCCGGATACCTCCGGCAAGGTCTCGGTAAACGAGAACGGCACCCTGGACCGCGCCTCGATGGCCACCATCACCAACCCCGATGACCTCAACGCGGTGGAGGCCGCCCTCAAGCTCAAGGACGAGACCGGCTGCGAGGTCGTGGTTGTCTCGATGGGCCCGCCCCCGGCCGAGGGCATGCTGCGGGAGCTGCTGGCCCGCGGGTGCGACAAGGCGGTGCTGGTCTCGGGCCGCGAGTTCGGCGGCTCGGACACCTACGCCACCAGCCAGATCCTGGCCGCGGCGGTAAAAAAGGTGGGCGTTGGCCCCGAGGACATCGTCTTCTGCGGCCGGCAGGCCATCGACGGCGACACCGCCCAGGTGGGCCCCCAGATCGCCGAAAAGCTGGGCCTGCCCCAGGTGACCTATGTGGCCGACATCCAGAAGGAGGGCAACACCCTCACGGTCAAGCGGATGCTGGAGGACGGCTTTATGAAGATCCGGGTGCAGACCCCCTGCCTGCTCACCTGCATCAAGGAGCTCAACGAGCCCCGCTACATGAGCGTGGGCGGCATCTGGGACTGCTACCAGAAACCCTACGAGGTGTTTGACTACGAGGCCCTCAAGAACGATCCCCTGATCGACACCGACACCATCGGCCTTCAGGGTTCGCCCACCAACGTTTACAAATCCTTCACCCCGCCGCAGAAGGGCGCCGGCACCATGATGGAGGGGGCCGACAAGGCCGCCTGCGAGAAGCTGGTGGGCATCCTGCACGACAAACAGGTGATCTGAGAGAGAGGAGAAGGAACAAATGGCTTTTGATAGTAAGGATACAGCCGCCTTCAAGGGCGTCTGGGTATTTTGTGAGCAGCGCGAAGGCGTGATCATGTCCACCAGCTACCAGCTGCTCAGCGAGGGCCGCAAGCTGGCGAACGACCTCGGCGTCGAGCTGTGCGGCGTGGTGTTGGGCAAGGGGGTCAACGAGCAGTTCCTCAAGGCCTTGGGCGGCTACGGGGCCGACCGGGTTTACTATGCCGAGCACGACCTGCTGGAGACCTACACCACCGACGCCTACACCAAGGTGCTGTGCGATCTGATCGAGGACAAAAAGCCCGAGATCTTCCTCATCGGCGCCACCAACATCGGCCGCGACCTCGGCCCCCGCTGCGCCGCGCGGCTGCACACCGGCCTCACCGCCGACTGCACCCACCTGGACGTGGACGTGGAGAAGTACAAGGAGTTTCTGCGCAAAAGCTCCACCATCGATGTGGACAACACCAAGTTTGAGGAGAACAAAAACCTCAAGATGACCCGCCCGGCCTTTGGCGGCCACCTGATGGCCACCATCATCTGCCCGCGCTTCCGCCCGCAGATGTCCACCGTGCGCCCCGGCGTCATGCAGACCCAGGCCTTTGACGAGGCCGGCGCGGCCAAGACGGTGGTCGAAAAGGTGCCGGTGGCCCTGGCCGCCTCCGACCTCAAGACCGAGGTGCTGAGCGTCGAAAAGACCGCCAAGCAGATGGTGGACCTCATCGGCGCGGACGTGATCGTGTCGGTGGGCCGCGGCATCAGCAAGGACCCCGAGGCCGGCATCAAGCTGGCCGAGGAGCTGGCGGGCGTTCTGGGCGGCGTTGTGGGCGCCTCCCGCGCGGTGGTGGACGCCGACTGGATCGACGCCAGCCACCAGGTGGGCCAGACCGGCAAGACCGTACATCCCCGCCTGTATGTGGCGCTGGGCATCTCGGGCGCCATCCAGCATCTGGCCGGCATGCAGGATTCCGAGTGCATCGTGGCGGTAAACAAGAGCGAGGCCGCCCCCATCTTCCAGGCCGCCACCTACGGCATCTGCGGCGACCTGTTCAAGGTGGTGCCCCAGCTCATCGAGGCCATCAAGGCCCTCAAGGCGCAGTAAGCCGCGTATAGCCCGGGGCCGGCCCCGGCAAACGACAATTTCATAAAAAGCGCGCGCCCGCCCCCTGCGGTTTGCAGGGGGCGGGCGTTTTTTGATGCTTTGTTTTCTTATCTCACCGCCGCTTTTCTGCGCGGCTTTTGGAGAGGGCGCAAATGGGGGCCTGGGGGGCGAGCCCCCCAGAATTGCCCAAAAGGGCGGCCCCTGTTACTCGGCGTTGCGGCCCCAGGCCAGGATCTGGGTGAGGGCCGGGAAGGGGGAGGGGTCGTCCGCCCGGACCAGCCGCTCGATCCGCAGCCAGCTGATCCCCTGCCGCCGGATGGGGAAGATATGCGGCGCGGCGCTTTTCTGCATGGGCAGCACTTCGCTGCTGCCGTCCGAAAAGACCGCCGTGGCCTCCTTCCACCAGCTGTCGTGGGGAAAATCCGCCCGGGTAACGAGCCACAGCTCCTCAAGGTCCACCGGGCGGCCAAACTCTAAGGTGATGGCGGCGTCCGGGCGCTGGTCGATGCCCCAGGCCTGGAAGGGCCAGGGCCAGTGTTCGGCGTTGGCCAGCACCCCATCGATCACGTTGCGGGGGGCAAACACCGGGGCGATGGGCCCCTTGGTGGCCACATTGGCCTGCACATGGGGCCAGCAGCCGGCAGCGCCGCCGCGGTCCATGGGGTTTAAGGCCAGGTTGCGGTAGGCCGCGTTTTCCTGGGGGGTCGCTTTGCGCATGGCGATGTAGTGCCGCGCGCCGGCAAAGCTGCCCGGGCAGTAGGAAAGGCGCAGCGCGCCATAGGCTTCGGCCTCCGGCTCAAAGGGGATGGGGTACTCGATGCGCCCCTGGGTAAGGTAAACATAGGCCTCGGCCATGCCGCCGTCCACCTGGATAAAGTAATAGGCGGGGAACTCGTCGGTGGTAAACACGATCCGGTCGCCGGGCTGGTACTCCCCCTCCTGGGCCAGCCAGACGATCGTTTGGCCCTCGGCGCGGCACTGTTCGGCGCCGGCCTTGTTCTGCACGGCAATGCGCAGGGCTGCCATGGCAACTCCTCCTTTTTTGTGTAAAAAGGCCCTCCGGCGCACCCGGGGCGGGGCGCGGAGGGCCGGGGAGTGAAGTTTTAAGGTGCTAAGGCCGGGGGTGGGGGAGAGTCTCGAAAGGCTTTCGGGGCAGCGACGGTGAGATAAGAAAACAAAGATTCCGAATAAAATTCGATTTACCGGAAATTCGCTGGGCGGCCACAGCCGCAAGGAAGGAAAGCGCAGGAATCCTTGGTGGATTCCAAGCTTTTCTGACGCAGCGGATGCGGCTGACCAGTAGAATTTGCGGCTTTGTTTTCTTATGGAACCGCCGCTAAGGGGGTCCTGTTGCCTTGAGAGACTGCTCCCACGCACCCGGCCGGCGGATGTTTCTCCCCAGTTTGGACACTCCCGGCACGCTGCCCCTGCCCTGCCTTACAGCAGGGTTTTTACATAGGCCGCGATCGCCTCGTCCTTGCAGCTGGCAAAGAACAGTTCGCTGAAATGCTCGCCGGCCACCGCGCCCTTTACAAGGGCCGGGTCCAGCTCGGGCAGGATCTCCAGCAGCGGGCGCAGGGTCTTGGCGCGCACCTGGTCCAGAATGCCCTTGTTGCGCATCTCGGGCTCGCGGCGCTCGGGCGGGTAGCCCTGGCCGTGGCCAAAGCCAAACAGCTTTTCAAAGCAGTATTCCAGGTTCAGCTCGCCCCCCCAGCCAAAGCCTTTGGCAAAGGGCATGGCCACGGCGTTGCCGTCGTTTACATGGGCAAAGGTGTAGGCGTCTACCGGATCCTCCACATGGCCGCAGATCACCCCGGGGAAGCTGTTCATCGCCAGCATGGCCCCCTCGCCGGTGCCGCAGCCGGTAACCACAAAATCCGCCGCGCCGCTGCCGAGCAAAATGGCGCCCAAAATGCCGCACTGCACATAGGTCAGCTGGGCCGCGTCGTCGGCTGCGTACATGCCGTAGTTGTCCACCGTGTGGCCCATCGGCTCCACGACCTTTTTGAGGGCGGCCAGGATGATGCCGTTTTTGGCGGCTTGGCTGTTCTCGTTGATGAGCGCGATTTTCATAAGTATCCTTCCTCTCAAAAAAAGTTTGCAAAAAAACCTGCTTTTGGCGGGCGCAAGGCCCCCGGAGGCGGCGCGCCGCCGCGCTGCTTTGGTTCTATTGTAAACGGTTTGGGCGGGATAAGTCAAGCGGGGGGCGGGCGATAGAGGGTGACCAAACCGGGGAGAGGTATCCGCCGGCGGGCGCGTGGGAGCAGTCTCTCAAGGCAACAGGACCCCTGCCCCGAAAGCCTTTCGAGACTCTCCCCCGCGCCCGGCCGTAGCACCTTAAAACTCCTTGAAATGGACACCCCCGGGCGCTCAGCGCTCCTTGCGGGCGGCGGCCTTCCAGGCAAGGATGCGCTCAAGGTTTTCCTTGGCGCGGGCCTCGCTGCCGGCGCTGGTGGGCTCGTAGTACCGCCGGCCCTCCAGCGAGGGAGGCAGGCAGTCGAGGTCGGCGATCTTTTCGGCGGTGTCGTGGGCGTACACGTAGCCCTTGCCGTAGTCCAGCTCCTTCATCAGCCGGGTGGGGGCGTTGCGGATGGCCAGGGGCACCGGCTCGTCCAGCATCTTCAGGGCGTCCTCTTTGGCGGCCTCGTAGGCCTTGTAGAGGGCGTTGGAGCGGGGGGCAAGGCTCAGATAGACCACCGCGTGGGTGAGGTGGACGGTGCATTCCGGCATGCCGATAAAGTGGCAGGCCTGGTATACCGACACCGCGATCTCCAGCGCGCGGCTGTCGGCAAGGCCGATGTCCTCGCTGGCAAACCGGATGAGGCGCCGGGCCACATACAAGGGGTCCTCCCCGGCCTCGAGCATCCGGGCCAGCCAGTAGACGGCGGCGTCCGGGTCGGAGTTGCGCATGGATTTGTGCAGCGCCGAGATGATGTTATAGTGTTCCTCGCCGTTTTTGTCGTACAAAAGGCTTTTTTTGCTGGTGCACTGTTCCACCAGTTCCCGGTCGATGATGACCCGGGCCTCTTCGCCCTCCCCCTGCCGCCGGCCGTTGAGCACCGCCATTTCGAGGGTGTTCAGGGCGGTGCGGGCGTCCCCGTTGGCAAAATGGGCGATGAGCGCAAGGGTGTCGTCCTCGGCCTCCACCGCAAGGCTGCCAAAGCCTTCGGGCGAGGCAAGGGCGCGGCGCAAAAGGGCCAAGAGGTCGTCCGGGGTAAGGGCGTTCAGCACAAACACCTTGCAGCGGCTCAGCAGCGCGGCGTTGATCTCAAAGCTGGGGTTTTCGGTGGTGGCGCCGATCAGGATGATGCTGCCTTTTTCCACATAGGGCAAAAAGGCGTCCTGCTGGGCCTTGTTGAAGCGGTGGATCTCGTCCACAAACAGGATGGTCTTTTGCCCGAACCGGCGGCTCTCCTCGGCGGTCTGCATCACCGCCTTGATCTCCTTGATGCCGCTGGTCACGGCGCTGAAATCGATGAATTCGGCCCGGGTGCGGGCGGCGATGATCCGGGCCAGGGTGGTTTTGCCCACCCCCGGCGGGCCCCAAAAGATCATGCTGGAGATGCGGTCGGCGTCGATCAGCTGCCGCAGCACCTTGCCCGGCCCCAGCAGATGCTGCTGGCCCGCAAACCCCTCTAAGGTGTCCGGCCGCATCCGGCTGGCAAGCGGCCGCTCAAGCGGGGTCTCAAACAGGTTTTGCTGGCGCATGGCAGGGCCTCCTTTGGTGATAGGGGGAATTTGAAAGGTGATATGGGCCGACATGGGCCGATCTGGGGGCCAACGGCCCCCAGACCCCCATCTTGGGCCAATCTGAGGGTCAACGGCCCACCCGCAAATGCCCTGCATTTGCGGGATGCGATGTTTCTGAATTTTTTGCCCTTGGCAAATTGTTTGGCAAAAAATGCGAAACATCGGACCAGACCCCCATTACGCCGCCCAATGCATTGGGCGGCGGGGAAATGAAGATGGGCAAAGCAAGCGTGTCGCCGCCCGCTGGCCGAAAAGATAGTGCTCCGCCGCCCGCTGCCGACACGGGGGACGGTTCTTTGCGTCGTTCGCCTTGCTGCCGACGAAAATGATTTCACACTGGCCCCATGTCGTTCGCTGGGCTGGCAACGAAAAAACCGGCCCCATGTCGTCCGCTGGGCCTTCCCGCGCCTCCTGCCCGCTTACGCCTCCCGCCAGAGGGCCTCGCGGGAAGGGGGGATGTGGTAAGACTGGTACTCCTCCCAAACGCCCGCGCGGCGCATCTCGTCCGGCCGGCCCTGGCAAGCCAGAAAAAGCTGGCAGGCCCGCTTTTCGGGCGGGGAATAGTACGCAAAAGTGATGCTTGCGGCGCAGGCCCAGCCCGGGTCCGAGAGGATGGCCGGCTCCGGTGCGGGCAGGCGGCTGAAAAAGGTGTTGTCGGCGGTTTTCCAGGCGATCAGCTCTTCGCCGCCGCAGCACAGCACCCAAACCACATCCCCGCCCGCGACCTGCGGAAAGTACCGCCGCGCGATCAGGTTGCGGAACAGGCCGGAAAATTTTGAAGAAGGGCGGACATCATAAGGCACCATGTGGTCCGTCATATCGTCTGCCAGGCAGACGCTGTGCCGATGGATCTGGAACTGCATCCGATCAAACTCCTTTCGTCCGCAATCGTTGGCGCGGCGCGCGGCGGGCCTTGCCGCGCCTGAGGGATGCCATCCCCTGCCGATGATGGGGGCATGGGGGCCGGCGGCCCCCATATTCAGCCAAAGCCCGGCCCGCTGCCCGCTTACGCCCCGGCGCGGTCGCAGTCGATGGGCAGGGTGGCATAGCCGTTCAGGCTCAGGCCGGCGGTGTGGCCGGCGCAGAATTCGTAATACCCCTGCGCCGCGATCATGGCGGCGTTGTCGCCGCAGAGGGCCGGCTCGGGCAGGTAAAGCCGCAGCCCGGCCTTCTGCGCGCCCTCGTTGACCAAGCAGCGCAGCCGGCTGTTGGCCGCCACCCCGCCCGCAAGGCAGAGGGTGGCCGCGCCGGTATCCCGCGCCGCCGCCAGGAGCTTTTCGGCCAGGATGCGAGCGATTTTTTCCTCAAAGCTGGCCGCCATGTCCGGCACCCGCACCGCTTCACCCCGCATTTTGGCCTGGTTCACCGCGTTGAGCACCGCCGTTTTCAGCCCCGAAAAGCTCACGTCGTAGGGCCCCGGCGCGTGGGGGGTGGGCAGGTGGTAGCCGTGGGGGTCCCCCTGCCGCGCCGCCCGGCTCACGCTGGGCCCCCCGGGGTAGGGCAGACCCAGCGTGCGGGCCACCTTGTCAAACGCTTCGCCCGCCGCGTCGTCCACCGTGCGGCCCAGCACCGTAAAATGGGTATAGTCCTCCACCCTTACAATGTGGCTGTGCCCGCCGCTTGCCACCAGGCACAAAAAAGGGGGCGCAAGTTCCGGGTGGGTCAGGTAAAGCGCCGCGATGTGCCCCCGCAGATGATGCACCGGCACCAGCGGCTTGCCGGCGGCGCAGGCCAGCCCCTTGGCAAAATTTACCCCCACCAGCACCGCCCCGATCAGCCCCGGCGCAAAGGTCACCGCAATGGCGTCCAGCTCCGCGGGGCTCACCCCCGCGTCCGCCAGGGCCTTTTGCACCGTCGGGCTGATGTACTCGATATGCCGCCGGCTGGCGATCTCCGGCACCACCCCGCCGTACAGCGCCTGCTCGGCCACGCTGGTGGCAATGGCATTGCTGCGCAGCCGCCGCCCGTCCTCCACCACCGCCGCGGCCGTCTCGTCGCAGCTGGATTCGATCCCGAGAATCAACATGCCTCAATATTCCTTCCCGATATTACCGTGTGTACAGTTGTTGGCCGGCTGTTTTTGGGCAGGGCCGTACCGCCGCGCCATCTCACCGCAGCTGGCCTCAAACAGCTTTGCCGCGGCCGCCTGCACCTGCGCGGGGGGCAGGGCGGCCCACCCGGCCGCGGGGCAGGGCAGCAGCGCCTCAAACTCCCGCAGGATCCGCCCGGCGGCCTCGGCGTGGCCGTTGCCCGCGCCGCCGGCGGTCGCGGCGGTCTGGCCCGCCTGCCGGGCAAAGCGCGCCAGCAGCGCCCGCTCGCGGGAGTAGATCAGCTCCACCAGCTTGGCGCGGTATTCCAGGTCGCCGCTGCTCATGCCCGGCCAGCGGGCCAGATCCATTGCGTGCTGGGCCTCGTGCTGCAGCAGCGATACCCGGAACCCCTCGCTGTCCAGGTCATATGCCCGCTCCACGCAGTGGATCAGCCCGTCCCCGTTGGACCAGCCGGCCGTGCCCACCGCCCCAAACGAGAGGTAATCGACCCAGCTGGCCGAGACAAAATCCCCCAGCAGCTTGACCGCGTATTCCCGCCGGCCCTCCGGCAGCTCGACCGTGTAGCGGGCCAGCCGCTCCCGCTTCCAGACATAGGGGCCATAGCAGCCGCTGCTTCGGCCGCCCAAAAAATGCAGCCCCCCGGCCCGGAAGGCCTCCGCCACCGGGCCGTCCTCCAGTTCGTCCAGCGTTTGCCGCATCGGCTGGCCCAGCCGCCGGGCAAGCCGCCCGTGCAGCCGGTCGGCGGCCTCCTCCGGGTTCTGCAAATGGTAAAAAACCTCGTGATAATACTTTTGGTATTCTAAAAGCAGCCCGTTCAGCAGGGGCGAAAGGCCCTGTTCCTCATAGTTCAGGTAGGCCGGCCCCTCAAAGCGGGCGCGATATTGGGCACAAAGGGCCGCCTGGCCGGCAAAGCCGCTCAGGTAGGCGATGGCCCCGTGCAGGTCCCCCCGCACCAGCAGGCCATGAAAGGTGTTTTGGTCAAAGGCGTCGGGCATCAAGCAGGCTCCTTTCGGGCAGGGCTGGCCGGCGGGATGGGCTTTTCATCGAACCGCCGGCTAAGGCAGCGGGCAGCGCATGACCAGCGCGTCCTCGGCGGGGGCGCGGTAAAAGCCGGGCCGGCGGCCCACGGCGGCAAAGCCAAGGCCCTGGTAGAGCGCGATGGCCGGCGCGTTGGAAGGGCGCACCTCCAAAAAGCAGCAGCCCGCCCCCTGGGCGGCGAGGGCGGCAAGGGCGGCGCGCAGCAAACAGCGGCCCACCCCCTGCCGCCGCAGGGCGGGGGCCACCGCAAGGGTGTCCAGGCTGGCCTCGCCCCCCGCCAGCTGGAAGGCGGCAAAGCCGGCCAGAAGGCCGGGACCCGGGGCGGCAGGCGGCGCTGGGAAGCTATCGGTGTCCAGCCCGGCGGGCGGCGCTTGGCATCCGCCCGCGTCTGGCCCGCCGGGCGTTTGGGGGGCGCGGCCCTCCGCCCCGCCGCCCAGCACCGCCCCAAACAGCCGCACCGCGCCGCCGGCCCGCTGGCAGCGCAGCCCGGCCCGCAAAGCCTCCTCGCTCCAGGCGTCCGGCGCGCTGGCCGAAACCGCGGCCGCCGCGGCAAGGTCGGCTTCGCACAGCGGGCGGATCACCAGCCCGGCCGGGGGCCCCTGCTGGCCGTCCACCTCAGTGGGCCTCCAGCCAGGTGGCCCCGCGCTGCACGTCGGCGGTCAGGGGCACGGTAAACGCCGCCGCGCTCTGCATCTCCTCGGCCAGGATGGCGGCGGCCCGGTCGGCCTCGGCCTCGGGGGCCTCCACGATCAGTTCGTCGTGCACCTGCAGGATCAGCCGGGCCGCCAGCCCCTCGGCCCGCAGCCGCCGCCACACCTTGACCATCGCCAGCTTGATCACGTCCGCCGCGGTGCCCTGGATGGGGGTGTTCATGGCCATCCGCTCGCCCAGCGCCCGCAGGTTGTAGTTCTTGCTGGCAAGCTCGGGCAGCGCCCGCCGCCGGCCAAACAGGGTGGCCACATAGCCCTGCTCCCGCCCGTGGGCAATGGTGTCCTGCATATACTGCCGGATGCCGGGGAAGCTGTCCAGATAATTTTTGATAAAGGCCTCGGCCTCCTTAACGCTCACCCCTAAATCCTGCGAAAGGCTGTAGGCCCCCATGCCGTACACGATGCCAAAGTTCACCGCCTTTACGCTGCTGCGCAGCCGCGGGGTGATCTGCTCGGGCGGCAGGCCGTACACCCGGGCGGCGGTGCTGCGGTGGAAATCCCGCCCCTGCAAAAAGGCCTCGCGCATGCTCTCGTCCCCGCAGATGTGGGCCAGGATGCGCAGCTCGATCTGGCTGTAATCCGCATCCAGCAGGGTGCAGCCCGGCGGGGCGATAAAATACTGCCGCAGCTTGCTGCCCAGCTCGGTGCGCACCGGGATGTTCTGCAAATTCGGCTCGCTGCTCGACAGCCGCCCGGTGCGCGCCTCGGTCTGGTTAAAGGTGGAGTGCATCCGGCCGTCCGGCCCCACTACCTTTAACAGCCCCTCGGCGTAGGTGCTGTACAGCTTTTGGTAGGTGCGGTACTGCAAAATATCCCCGATCACCGGGCTGTAAGCCCGCAGGCTCTCGAGTGTCTCGGCGTCGGTGGAATAGCCGCTCTTGGTCTTTTTGCGGTGGGGCAGGCCCATCCGGTCAAACAGCGCCTCCCCCAGCTGCTTGGGGCTGTTGAGGTTGAACTCGTACCCCACCTGCTCGTAGATGCGGGCAAGGCTCGCGTCCAGCTCGGCCTTCAGCTGCCGGCCAAAGGCGGCAAGGCCCTCCTGGTCGATCAGCATGCCGGCGCGCTCCATATCGGCCAGCACCAGCGCCAGCGGCAGCTCCATTTCCCGCAGCAGCCGGCCCATGCCCTGCTCCTCCAGCCGCTGGTCCAGCAGGCAGAACAGCCCGGCCAGCAGCCCGGCCTCGGGCAGCGCCTTGCACAAAAAGGCGGGCTGTACCCCGTACTCGGCCGCCAGCGGCCCGGGGGCATAGCTGCGGGCGGCGGGATTCAGCAGATAGGCCGCTAACTTTGCGTCAAAGGCGATGGCCTTCCCCTCGCCCCCCGCCTCCAGCGCCAGATGGTAGAGCGGCTTTGCGTCAAACACCCACAGCTCCCGCCCCTCTGTGTCCTCCAGCAGCGGGGCAAGGGCGGCGGCTTCCAGTTCGTACACGGTCTTATCCTGCACCGCCATCCAGCGGCCGGGGGCGGCGGGGCACTCGGCCAGGTACCAGCGCCCGGCCAGCGGCTGGCCGGCATAGGGGACAGGGTCGGCCCCGGCCAGCGGCGCGGCATCCTCCGCGGCGGCGGGGGCGGGGATGGCGTCCAGCCCCCACCGGCCGATCATGGTGTGCATCTCAAGGCTTGCCAAAAGGGCCGCGGCCCCGGCGGCGTCCGGCTCGGCCCGGCGGTAGGCGCCCGGCGCGGTCTCGATGGGAACGGCCCGGTCGATGGCCGCCAGGGTGCGGCTCAGTTCGGCCTCGGGGCGGTGGGCGGAAAGCTTGGCCCGCACCCCCGGCTTAACGGCGGGGTCCTCGATGTGCGCATACACCCCGTCCAGCGTCTTAAAGGCCTGGATCAGGGCCAGGGCGGTCTTTTCGCCAATGCCGGCCACCCCGGGGATGTTGTCGCTGGCGTCCCCCATCAGGCTTTTTACCTCGATCAGATCGCGCGGCTCCACCCCGTATTTTTCCCGCACGGCGGCAAGGTCCATCACCGCCGTTTCGCTGTGCCCGGCTTTGGTGGAGGCCAGCAGCACGGTGGTGGAAGGGCCGACCAGCTGCAGGCTGTCCCGGTCGCCGGTGGCCAAAAGGCAGGTGTCCCCCCGCCCCTCGCAGGCGGCCGAGAGGGTGCCCAAAATGTCGTCCGCCTCAAAGCCCTCTTTGCTCACCATCACAAAGCCCAGCTTTTGCAGCAGTTCTTTCAGCACCGGCAGCTGGGCGGCCAGCTCCTGGGGCATGCCCTTGCGGGTGGCCTTGTAGCCGTCGTATAGTTTGTGCCGGAAGGTGGGGGCCCGCAGGTCCCAGGCGATGGCGACCTCGTCCGGCGCGTGGTCCCGCAAAAGGCCGTGCAGGATATTGAGGAAGCCAAAGATGGCGTTGGTAAACTGCCCATCCTTGGTGGTGAGCAGCTTGATGCCGTAAAAGGCGCGGTTGACGATGGAGTTGCCGTCCAAAACCAGCAGTTTCATAAAAAAGGTCCTTTCCAGGGGCCGGCGCAGCAGGGGCCCCCTCTGCTAAAAGTAAGTATACCACATTTTGGCCCGATGTGATAGAATAGAACAGCGCGGGAGAATGTCCAAACCGAAGAGAGATGTCCACCGGCCGGGTGCGGGGGAGAGTCTTGAAAGGCTTTCGGGGCAGGGGTCCTGTTGCCTTGAGAGACTGCTCTCCCGCGCCCGGTCTGGGCCAGCAAAAACCCCTGCAGCGAATACTTCCCGGCGCGGCCCCTTACCGGGCCGGGAGCCTGGCAAAAAAGGAGGCGGCGGCAATGCAGTTTGGCACCCTTGCGATCCCCGGCAAAGCGGCGCTGGCCCCCATGGCCGGCTTTACCGACGCCGCCTGCCGCCGCCTGGCCGCCCGGCACGGCGCGGCCTATACCATAAGCGAGATGGTCAGCGCCAAGGCCATCACCTTTGGCGACAAAAAAAGCCTCCGGCTGCTCTGGCGGGGCGAGGACGCCGGCGGCGCCCCCTACGGGGTGCAGCTGTTTGGCTCCGAGCCCGGGACCATGGCCGCGGCCGCCCGGATGATCGCAAAATACCCCTTTGATTTTTTTGACCTCAACATGGGCTGCCCCGCCCCCAAGATCACCTCCTCCGGCGCGGGCAGCCGGCTGCTGTGCGAGCCAAGGCGCTGCGGCGAGCTGGTGCGGGCGGTGGCGGCGGCCAGCGATGGCCGGCCGGTCACGGTCAAGATGCGCGCCGGCTGGGATGCCCAGAGCATCACCGCCCCCGAGGCGGCTAAGTACTGCGAGGAGGCCGGGGCCGCCGCCATTGTGGTGCACGCCCGCACCCGCCAGCAGATGTACGAGCCGGGCATCGACCTTGGCGTGATCCGGGCGGTAAAGCAGGCGGTGGGCATCCCGGTGCTGGGCAACGGGGACATTGCCGAGGCCCCGGATGCCGTGCGCATGATGGCCGAAACCGGCTGCGACGGGGTGATGATCGGCCGGGCGGCGCTGGGCGACCCCTGGCTGTTTGAGCGGGTGAACGCGGCGCTGGCCGGTGCGCCCATCCCGCCGCCGCCCACCCTGCGCCAAAAAATGGAGGCCATGCGCCGGCAGGTGTACGAGATGTGCGAGGAAAAGGGCGAGTGGGCCGCCATGCCCCAGGCCCGCAGCCAGACCCTGCATTATATGAAGGGGCTGCGGGGGGCGGCGGCGCTGCGCCGGGCCTGCTGCGGGCTGCGGCATTTTGACGAGATCGACGCTTTGATCGAACAGGTGTACGAGAGCCAGCGAGGGGATGGGTGAGCCGCCCGCTTTTTACCCCAGCCGGCCGCGGGTCAGCTCGTCTAAGTTCTGGGTATAGCAGGGCAGCATGTGGGCCATAAAATATTCGGCGGCGGGGCAGTGCATCCCGTGCAGGGCCGCCTCCTGCGCCGCCTGGGCCGCCCGGAACTCGTGGCTGCCGGCCGCCCCCTCCTCCAGGCACTTGATGAGGGCGCTCAGCCGGTCGGCCGCCTTGAGCAGGGTCTTTTCGGCCCCGGTCAGGGTTTCGCCCCGCAGCCAGCCGGCCATCTCGGCCTGCAGCGGCCCGGGCAGCAGCCTTGCCATCGTTTCGGCCCCCGCGCGCTCCAGCGCCTTGCAGGCGGCGCGCATCGCCTCGGTCTGGTACTTGACCGGGGTGGGCAGGTCGCCGGTCAAAATTTCCGGCGCGTCGTGGTAAAGCGCCGCCGCGGCCACCCGCTCGGGATGGATTTCGCTTTCGTCCTCGCCCAAAACCCGGGTGGCGATCAGGCAGAGCATGTGGGCCAGCAGGGCGGTGTCGGCCGTGTGCTCGCTTAAGGATTCCGGCCGGGCCGCGCGCATCAGGCTCCACCGGGTGATGTACTTCATCCGCGCGGTCAGCGCGCTGAAGGGGTAGGTTTCCATAGCGTTCAACTCCTGTTTGTATAATTTCTTATAATAAATACTATTTGCAGCGGGTAAGCGGGGCTTTGCGGCCCCAAGCGGCGGCCCTATGCCCGCCCATGCCCATAGTATACCATACAAACTGTCCCATCAGGCGGCCTTTTGCCCCGCGTTGCCGGGGCCGCCCCCATTTTTTTGCTCTGTGAGGTATCCCCCATGCTCAAACCCGCGCAAAACCAAAACAAGTTTGCCCTCGCCTTTGGGCTGTGCAGCCTTGCGGCCTTCTGCCTCTTTTTGCCCTTTTTGATCGTGGACAAGGGCTTTTTTCTCTATGCGGGGGATTTTAACAGCCAGCAGATCGCCTTTTCCTACCACATCAACCGCTTTTTGGAGCAGGGCGGCGGCTCCTTCAGCTGGGCCACCGACCTTGGCAGCGGTTTTGTCAACAGCTATTCCTTCTACCTGCTCGGCTCCCCCTTTTTCTGGCTGGCAAGCGTCCTGCCCGCCGCCGCCCAGCCCTACCTGATGGTGCCGCTGCTCTGCCTCAAGTTCGGCACGGCCGGCGCGGGGGGCTATCTCTGGCTGCGGCGGTATGTGCGGGACCAAAACTACGCCGTGCTAGGCGGCGCGCTCTACGCCCTCTCGGGCTTTATGCTCTACAACGTGTTTTTTAACCACTTTGTGGACGTGGCCGCCCTCTTCCCCTACGAGCTCTGGGCGCTGGACGAGACCGTCTACCGCCGCCGGCGGGGGGTGTTCCCCTTGTTTGTGGCCCTCAACCTCTTGTGCAACTACTTTTTCTTTGCGGGGCAGATCGTCTTTTTGTTCCTCTATTTCATCTGCAAGTGCCTGGCGGGGGAGTGGCGGCTCACCCGGCGGCTGTTCGGCGTCCTCGCCTTTGAGAGCCTGCTGGGCTGCGGCCTTGGCTGCTTTCTGGCCTGGCCGGCGGTCTTGAGCCTTGCGCAAAACCCCCGCACCGTAAGCCTTGCCAGCGGCTTTGGCTTTTTGCTTTACAGCAGCGTGCAGCAGTATTTTGCCATCCTTGCCAGCCTCTTTTTCCCGCCCGACCCGCCCTACCTGCCCGCCATCTTTACCGAGGGGGTCATCAAGTGGACCAGCCTTTCGGCCTACCTGCCGGCGGTGGGGGCCGCGGGGGTGCTGGCCTATGTACGGGCGGGGCGGGGCAGCTTTTTGCGCCGGGCGCTGCTCAGCTGCGCGGTGTTTGCGCTGGTGCCGGTGCTCAACTCCAGCTTTTACGCCCTCAACTCCAGCTACTATGCCCGCTGGTTTTACATGCCGGTGCTCCTGATGTGCGCCGCCACCGTGCAGGCGCTGGAAAGCCCCCGCATCCGGCAGGAGCTGCCCGGCGCGGTAAAAACGGCGGCCGTTTGCACCGCCGCCTTTGCCGCCTTTGCCCTCGTGCCCAAAAAAGAGGATGGGGTGTGGAGCATCGGGGTGGTGAACAACCAGGCCCAGTTCTGGCTGGGGCTGGGCCTTGCGCTGGGCGGGCTGGCCCTGTTCTGGGGGGTGTTTTGCAGCTGGCGGCAGAGCGCCCGGCTGCCCCGGGCGGTGCTGGCGCTGGTGCTGGCCTTTGGCTGCCTGACCGGCCTTGTGGAGATCGCCATTGGCAAGTTTGCCCAATGGGAGAATGACGCCCTGATGGTGCAGCGCTGCTACCGGGAGGCCCGCGCCCTCCAGCTGCCCGACGACGGCGGCCTGTACTACCGCACCGACAGCTACGGCTGCTACGACAACCTCGCCCTCTGGCTGGACCACCCCAGCCTGCAGTTTTTCAACTCGACCGTCGCCCCCTCGATCTTAGAGTTCTACCCCTCGGTGGGGGTCACCCGGGACGTCAACTCCAAGCCGGAGATCGGGCAGTACGCCCTGCGGGGCCTGCTGGGGGTGCGCTACCTGCTCTGCGACGAGCGCAAGGCAGAGGAGTTCCGCGAAAAGGCGGACGAGGGCTGGCAGGCGGTGGACCAGCAGGGCGGCTACATCCTGTTTGAAAACGAAAACTGGCTGCCGCTGGGGCTCTCGTATGAATACTACATCACCGAGGAGCAGCTGGAGGACCTGCCCAAGACCAGCCGGGCCGAGGCGCTCTGCAAGGCGGTGGTGCTGGACGAGGAGACCCGGCAGGCCCTGCTGGGGGAGGGCGGCCAGCCCGGCCCGGCCGGCCCCCTGCTGGAGCCGCTGGGCGACCGCGCGCTGGACAGCCGGGGCTACAACGCCTTTTTGGGGGATGTGGCCGCCCGGCGGGCGGGCGCGGTGAGCAGCTTTGCGGCCGACAGCCGCGGCTTTACCGCCGAGATCACCCTGCCCAAGGAGCGGCTGGTGCAGTTCAGCGTGCCCTGGGACGCCGGCTTTACCGCCACCATCAACGGCGGGGAGGTGCCCATCTATAAAGTGTCCCACGGGCTGATGGCGGTGCGGGCGCCGGCGGGCGAAAGCGTCATCCGGTTTACCTACCATACCCCCGGCCTTGCCCCGGCCCTGGCCGTGGCCGGCGGCTGCGGGGCGGTGTACGCCGTGTATCTGGCGCTGCTCTGGCGGCGCAAAAAGCAGCCCGCAAGGGGCAGGATCCGCCGGGCCGGATAAGGGATAAAATCAAGCATCGCCTGCCGGCGCGTACCCTTTGCCGCGCGATGCCGATCATAAGAGAGAGAGGAACACCATGACCGATTACGCAAAACAGGTCGCGGCCGAGCTGGGCCTGCCCGAGGCGCGGGCCGCGGCCGCCATCGCCCTGATCGACGACGGCAACACCATCCCCTTTATCGCCCGCTACCGCAAGGAGGCCACCGGCTCGATGGACGACCAGGCCCTGCGCAGGCTGGGCGAGCGCCTTAGCTACCTGCGCGGGCTGGACAAGCGCCGTGAGGAGGTGGCCGGCGGCATCGAGGCGCAGGGGGCCATGACCCCCGAGCTGCAAAAGGCGCTAAACGAGGCCGCCACCCTGGCCGAGCTGGAAGACCTCTACCGCCCCTATAGACCCAAGCGCAAAACAAGGGCCAGCGTGGCCCGGGCGCGGGGCCTTGGCCCCCTGGCCGACTGGCTGCTGGAGCAGCGGCCGGATGCCGATGTGCTGGCCGAGGCCGCGGGCTACGTGGGCGAGGAGGTGCCGGACGCCGGGGCGGCCCTGGCCGGCGCGCGGGATATCCTGGCCGAGGCCGCCAGCGACGACGCGCGGCTGCGGGGGGAGCTGCGCCGGTTTTACAACGCCTTTGGGCTGGTAAAAAGCCGCGCCGCCAAGGAGGAGGACAGCGTCTACGCCCTCTATTACGATTTCAGCGAGCCGGTGTCCAAAATTGCCGGGCATCGGGTGCTGGCGCTCGACCGCGGCGAGCGGGAGGGCTTTTTAAAGGTAACGGTGGAGGTGGACGCCGAGCGGGCCAGCGCGCTGGCGGTGCGGCTGTTTGCGGGCGCAAAGCCCGGCCCGGCGGCGGCCGAGGTGCGGGCCGCGGTGCAGGACGGCTACAGCCGCCTTGTCCACCCCAGCCTTGAGCGGGAGGTGCGCGCCGCCCTCACCGAAAAGGCCGCCGAGGGGGCCATCGCCCTCTTTGGCCAAAACCTGCGCCAGCTGCTTTTGCAGCCGCCCATCCGGGGCAAGGTGGCCATGGGCCTCGACCCCGGCTACCGCATGGGCTGCAAGGTGGCGGTGGTGGACGCCACCGGCAAGGTGCTGGACACCGCGGTGGTCTACCCGGTGCCGGAATTTGGGCGGGTGGAGCAGGCCAAAAACACGGTGCGGGCCCTGATCCAAAAGCACAAGGTCGAGATCATCGCCATCGGCAATGGCACCGCCGGCCGCGAGACCGAGCAGTTTGCCGCCGAGCTCATCCGCGGGATGGGCGGCGGGGTGCAGTACATGGTGGTCAGCGAGGCGGGGGCCAGCGTCTATTCGGCCAGCAAGCTGGCGGCCGAGGAGTTCCCCCAGTACGATGTGAACCTGCGCAGCGCGGTAAGCATCGCCCGCCGTTTGCAGGACCCCTTGGCCGAGCTGGTCAAGATCGAGCCCAAGGCGGTGGGGGTGGGCCAGTACCAGCACGACATGCCCCAAAAGCGGCTGGAAGAGGCGCTGGACGGGGTGGTGGAGGACTGCGTCAACACGGTGGGGGTGGACCTCAACACGGCCAGCGCCCCGCTGCTGGGCCGGGTGGCCGGCCTGACCGGGGCCACCGCCAAAAACATCGTGGCCTGGCGGGAGGAGCAGGGGGCTTTCAGCAGCCGCGCCCAGCTCAAAAAGGTCAAGGGGCTTGGCCCCAGGGCCTTTGAGCAGTGCGCCGGCTTTCTGCGGCTGCCGGGGGCCAAAAACCCGCTGGACGCCACCGCCGTCCACCCCGAGAGCTACCCGGCGGCGTCTGCCCTGCTGGAGGCCTGCGGGCTTGCGGCAAAGGACATCGGCGGCCCGGCCATGGCCAGTCTGCCCGCGCGGGCGGCCGAGGTGGGCATGGCCCGCCTTGCCGAACTGACCGGCGCGGGCGAGCCGACCCTGCGGGACATCCTGGCCGAACTGCAGCGCCCCGGCCGGGACGTGCGGGACGAACTGCCCCCGCCCCTTTTGCGCAGCGACGTGATGGGCATCGAGGACCTAAAGCCCGGCATGGAACTGGCGGGCACGGTGCGCAACGTGATCGATTTTGGCGCCTTTGTGGACGTGGGGGTGCACCAGGATGGGCTGGTGCATATCAGCCAGCTCAGCGACCGGTTTATCAAGCACCCCACCCAGGCGGTGCGGGTGGGCCAGGTGGTGCGGGTGAAGGTGCTGGAGGTGGACCTGAAAAAGAAGCGGATCGCCCTGAGCATGAAGGGGGTCGCGCAGGGGTAAAGGCGGGCCCTGCGCAGGCCGCCCCGCCGGGCGGTGCAGCCTGTTTGGTTTGCCCCGCGGCAGCCCGCGGACCCGGGCCGGCGTTTTAAGGGCCGGGGCCGGCGCGCATATTCCTTTTTGGGCACGGCATACTAAGCAGAGGGGGCGGCCCCGGGAGGCGGCCCCGCTTTTCTGCAAAAGACCAAACAAAACACCCAAAAAAGGAGAGCGCCACCATGACCTGGACCAAAAAGGAGCAGGACTTCCTCAAGGACCTGCAAAGCGAAGAAAAAGTCTGCATCGAAAAATACCACCGGGCGGCCGGCAGCGCCTGCGACGAGGGGCTCAAAAAGATCTTTAACGGCATCGCCCAGGCCGAGCAGCACCACTACGACACCCTCACCCAGATGCTGTCCGGCACCATCCCCCAGCAGAAAAAGGGGGTCAAGCAGCAGGCCCAGCAGCCCGCGCCCGGCTCGCTCAAGAGCAAGGCCGGCAAGGCCGAAAAGCAGCAGGACGCCTTTTTGCTGGCCGACCTTTTGAGCACCGAAAAGCATGTGGCGGCCGAGTACAACACCGCCGTTTTCGAGTTCAAGAGCCCCGAGGCCCGCAATATCCTCAGCGGCATCGGGGTGCAGGAGCAGAACCACGGCAAGCAGCTGGCCGATTATATGATGGCCAACAACATGTATTGCTGAGCCTTTTTGCTGCTGAGCCTTTTGGCGTACGCCGCCCCGCCCCGGCGTACCCCGCGCCGCGCCGCGCCGGGGCCGCGGCATAAAAAGGCAAAAAATGCAACAAAACTCCATTATCCGCAAGGGCGGAAGATCCGCAGGGGGGAACCCCTGCTTTTCTATTTAATGCATAAAAATATCGGGCAAAGCTTGTCAACAATTCACAAATTTATGGCAAATATATGAAAAAATAGTTTCAAGAAGCGAAAATTTATTGACATTTGCACAGGACGATGGTACCATCGGTTACGGGTTTGCGGGGAATGGCCCCGCAAACAGCCTGCCGGCTGCTGGTAAGGATAGTCCATGCGCAGCCGCCCGCCAAAAGGGCATGCCCATTTTTGTCTGCCGCGCCGCGGCAAACAAAAGCCCCGGCATGGTCCTGGCGGCAAGGGGAGGCCGATGGGCCGCCCTGCCCGCGCCCGGCAAAAGGACCGATATAAAAGGAGAGAGAACAGATGAAAAAGATTCTTGCCATTGCGCTGGCCCTGTGCCTGGCGCTCTCGCTGGCTGCCTGCGGCGGCGGCGCAAGCTCCGCTCCGGCGGCTTCCACCCCAGCTGCCTCCACCCCGGCGGACGGCGGCAATGCCGGCGGCGACGCCTCCAGCCTGAACGTGGGCGTCTTCTACTACAACTACGGCGACACCTACATTGCCAGCGTGCGTACCGCGCTGGACGCCGCGCTGGACGCCAAGGGCGTGACCTATCAGGACTATGACGGCAACAACAACCAGGCCACCCAGAACGACGCCATCCAGACCGCTCTGTCCAACGGCACCAACCTGCTGGTGGTCAACCTGGTCAACTCCGGCTCTCCGGACGCGGCCAAGGCCATCATGGACATGGCCGGCGATGTGCCGGTGATCTTCTTCAACCGCGCTGTGGATACCGAGGACGCCCCGGACGCCACCCTCAAGAGCAGCGACAAGATCGGCTTTATCGGCACCGACGCCCCCGAGGCGGGCCACCTGCAGGGCCAGATGATCGGCGAGTACCTGCTGGCCAACTATGACAAGGTCGACCTGAACGGCGACGGCGTGATCAGCTACGCCATGTTCAAGGGCGACGAGGCCAACGTGGAGGCCATCTACCGCACCCAGTACGGCCAGGAAGACGCCGACAAGGTGCTCACCGGCGCCGGCAAGCCGGCTCTGGCCTACTTCGATCCCAACAACTCCTCCAAGTACCAGGTCGACCAGGGCGGCGCATGGTCCGCTGCCGCTGCGCTGGACTACATGAACACCAACCTGTCCCAGTACAACGACGCCAACGGCAACATGATCGAGCTGGTCATCTGCAACAACGACGGCATGGCCGAGGGCGTTATCTCGGCGCTGAACGGCGTGGGCTACAACACCGGCGATGACAAGTGCATCCCCGTGTTTGGCGTGGACGCCACCGAGGCCGCCCAGCTGCTGATCAGCGAGGGCAAGATGACCGGTACCGTCAAGCAGGACGCCGAGGGCATGGCCAACGCCATTGCCAACGCTGTTGAGGGCATCGGCGCCGGCAGCTCGGTGACCGACGCGATCGCTGCGGCCGCCGCTGTCAACGCCGAGATGTACACCATCGCCGAAGGCGTTGCCAACAAGCTGTATGTTGCCTACGCTCCCTACATGGGCTAAGGGCGACCCTTACAACTGAACAGGCGAAATGAAAGGGGCTGCCACCTGGGTGGCAGCCCCTGATTTTAAGTGAAAGGAGGCAGCTTGATATGGCAGAGAATGTCTTGTTGCAGATGACCGGCATCACCAAGATCTTCCCCGGCGTCAAGGCGCTGGACGGCGTTTCGCTCACCGTGCGCGCGGGCACCGTGCATGCGCTGATGGGGGAGAACGGGGCGGGCAAATCCACCCTGATGAAGTGCCTGTTTGGCATCTATGCAAGGGACTCGGGCGAGATCGAGCTGGAAGGCAAACCCATCAACTTTAAAAACTCCAAAGAGGCGCTGGAAAACGGCGTGGCCATGGTGCACCAGGAGCTCAACCAGGCCCTCAAGCGCTCGGTGATGGACAACCTCTGGCTGGGGCGCTACCCCACCATTGGCGGCCTTGCCGTAAACGAGGGCAAGATGTACCAGGACACGGTGGAGATCTTTAAAAAGCTGGAGATCGACATCGACCCCCACCGCATCATGAGCACCATGCCGGTCTCGCAGCGGCAGATGGTGGAGATCGCCAAGGCGGTCAGCTACGATTCCAAGATCATCGTGTTCGACGAACCCACCTCCTCCCTCACCGAAACCGAGGTGGAACACCTCTTCCGCATCATCAACATGCTGCGCGACAAGGGCTGCGGCATCATCTACATCAGCCACAAGATGGACGAGATCCTGCGCATCTCGGACGACGTCACCATCATGCGGGACGGCCAGTACGTGGCCACCAAGCCGGCCAAGGAGCTCACAAAAGAGGAGATCATCCGGCTGATGGTGGGGCGCGAGCTCACCAACCAGTTCCCGCCCAAAACCAACACGCCCGGCGAGGAATACCTCAAGGTCGAAAACCTCACCGGCCAGTACAACCGGCTGCGGGGCGTCTCGTTCACCGCCCGCCGGGGCGAGATTTTGGGCCTGGCCGGGCTGGACAGCTCGGGCCGCACCGAGACGCTCGAGAGCATCTTTGGCATCCGCACCCGCAAGGATGGGGTCATCACGCTGGGCGGCAAGCCCTGCAAAAACCGCAACGCGCGCGAGTCGATCAGGGCGGGCTTTGCCCTGATCACCGAGGAGCGGCGGGCCACCGGCATCTTCTCGATCCTGGATATCAAGGAAAACACCGTGATCTCCAGCCTGCGCAAGCACCTGATGGCGGGCATCTGCCTCAACGAGGCGTCCATGAAAAAGGACACCCAGTGGTCGATCGACGCCATGCACACCAAAACCCCCTCCCAGAGCACCAAGATCCGCAGCCTTTCGGGCGGCAACCAGCAAAAGGTCATCATTGGGCGCTGGCTGCTCACCAACCCCGAGGTGCTGCTGATGGACGAGCCCACCCGCGGCATCGACGTGGGGGCCAAGTACGAGATCTATCAGCTGATCCTGGACCTGGCAAACCAGGGCAAAACGGTGCTGATCGTCTCTTCCGAAATGCCCGAGCTGCTGGGCATCTGCGACCGCATCATTGTCATGTCCGGCGGCAAGGTGGCCGGCGAGGTGGACGCGCAGAACACCACCCAGGAAGAGATCATGACCCTCGCAGCCAAATATGCATAAGGAGGTCGCGTAACAATGGCAAACCCGATCACAAGGATCAACCAAACCGCAGAGCAGTATAAGCTGCTGGATGCAAGGGACAAAAAACGGTTCTGGATCGACGGGACCCTCAACAACGCCCTGTACATCCTGATGGCGATCTTCATCATCTATACCGCCATCGTCAACCCCAACTTCCTCAAGATGGGCTCGATCGCCACCATCATCATGCAGGTGGCCAGCTACCTGCCCATCGCGCTGGGCATCGGCGGCTGTATCGTGCTTACCGGCACCGACCTTTCGGCCGGCCGGGTGGTGGGCCTCACCGCCGCGGTTTCGGCCATGCTGCTGCAGCGCATGGACCTGCCCAAGCGCATTTTAAGCGCCATGCCCGAGCTGCCCGGCTGGGCGGCCATCATCCTGGCCATCCTGGCCACCATGGTGGTGGGCGGCATCATCGGCTGTGTCAACGGCTTCTTTGTGGCCAAGTTCGACCTGCACCCCTTTATCGTGACCCTGGCCACCCAGCTCATGACCTACAGCATCATCCTGCTGCTGTTCATGCTCAACGGCAACAACGGCCAGCCCATGAACGGCCTGCGGGACGATTACAACAGCTTTGTCAAGGGCACCATGGTCAACATCGGCAACGCGGCGCTGCCCTGGTATGTGCTGTACGCCGTCATCTTAGTGGCGGTAATGTGGTTTATCTGGAACAAGACCACCTTTGGCAAAAACATGTTCGCGGTGGGCTCCAACAAGGAGGCGGCCAGCGTTTCGGGCGTCAACGTCTTTAAGACCATCGTGATGGTGCACACCCTGGCCGGCGTGATGTACGGCCTCAACGGCTTTATCGAGGCGGCCCGCCTGAGTTCGGTCACCCAGAACACCGGCCTCAACTACGAGTGCGACGCCATCGCGGCCTGCGTCATCGGCGGTGTCTCGTTTGTAGGCGGCACCGGTAAGATCAGCGGCATCGTAATGGGCGTGTTCATCCTGCGCATCATCTTTGTGGCGCTCAACATGCTCTCGATCGACCAGAACCTCCAGTTCCTCATCAAGGGCGCCATCATCCTGTTTGCCTGCGCGCTGGATATGCGCAAGTACCTGGCCAAAAAGTAATCTTTTGCGTTCGCTCTCTATCAAAAACCGCCCGCCCCGGTACGCGGTGTACCGGGGCGGGCGGGTTTGTGTGTTCAAAAGGCAGGATCGGTGCCGGCGGGCTGCTGCCCGGCGGCGGGGGGAGGGCCTTTTTCGCTTTGCCGACAATAAAGCAACATTCCCACGTCATTTTCTTTGTGCACCCAAATCAGATATAAATTTCCCCCCAAGATGGGGGTCTGGGGGGCGTGCCCCCCAGATCGGCCTTAAAGCAAGCCCCCCAGATCGACCCTAAACGTGCCCCCCAGATCGGCCCTAAAGCGTGCCCCGCCTTTATGTGCCTCACTCCTGGCCGGCCACCTCGTCCAGCGCCTCCAGCAGCAGGCCGATGTCGATGGGCTTTGCGATGTGGGCGTTCATGCCGTGGCGCAGGGCCTCCTGTTTATCCTCCTCAAAGGCGTTGGCGGTCATGGCAATGATCGGGATGCTGCGCAGGCCCTCGTCCGGCAGGGCGCGGATCGCCTCGGCCGCCTGGTAGCCGTTCATCACCGGCATCTGGATGTCCATCAGTACCAGCCGATACCATCCCGGCTGATGCTGGCAAAGCATCGCAACAGCCTCGCGGCCGTTCCCGGCCACCTCCACCTCAAATCCCTCTTCCTCCAAAATCGCTACCGCGATCTCCTGGTTCAGTTCGTTGTCCTCCACCAGCAGGATCCGGCCGCTGCGCAGCTGCCGCCCGTCCGCCTGATGCCCGCTGTCCGCAGGGGCCGCCGGCAGGCCGAACAGCTCGGCCAGCGCCGCCCGCAGTTCCGAGAGGAAGAGCGGCTGTGCGCAGAACGCCCCGGCCCCGGCGTCCTTGGCCTCCTGCTCAATGTCCGGCCAGTCGCATTCGGCCATCACCAGCACCGGGATCCCATCCAGCTGCCGGCGCAGCTGCCGCACAGCCTCCGGTGCGCCGGGCGCCTGCCAGTCCGCCAGGCAGGCGGCATAGGGCCGGCCGTCCCGCCGGGCCTGCAGGGCAAGCTCCAGCGCACGGGGCCCATCCGGGGCGCAGCCGGCCAAAAAGCCCAGCCGGGCCAGCAGGTCCGCCGCCCGGCCCGGCTCGGGGGCCAGCACCAGCAGCGGCAGGCCCCGCAGCGGCTCCAAAACTGGCGCGGCCGGCTCAAGCTGCGGCTGCTGGAAGGGGAAGACCACCCGCACCAGGGTCCCTACGCCCTGCCGGCTGTGGATCTCGATCTCGCCGTGCATCATGTCCACTAAGTTCCGGGTGATCGCCATGCCCAGACCGGTGCCCTGGATGCCGCTGATGGTGGAGTTGTGCTCCCGCTCAAACGGCTCAAAGATATGGCTGATAAACTCCTCGCTCATGCCAATGCCGGTGTCCTGTACGCAGAACTCGTACCGGCCCCCCCCGGCGTCTGGGCTGGGCAGCTGGGCCAGCCGCAGGGTGATCCGCCCGCCGGGGTTGGTGTACTTGACCGCGTTGGACAAAAGGTTCAGCAGCACCTGGTTCAGCCGCAGCTTGTCGCACAGGATGGTCTCGTCCGCCACGTCCTCGGCCTCAAAATGCAGCTCCAGCTGCTTGGCCTGGGCGTCCACCTGCACGATGCTGCGCAGGCTGTGCAGGATCTCCGGCAGGCTGCAGGGCTTTTCGTCCAGATGGATCTTGCCGCTCTCGATGTGGCTCATGTCCAGCACGTCGTTGATCAGGTTCAGCAGATGGCTGCCCGACGCCATGATCTTGCGCAGGTACTCCTCCACCAGCTCGGTGCGGCCCAGATGGTTGGCCGCCAGGGTCGTAAAGCCGATGATCGCATTCATGGGGGTGCGGATGTCGTGGGACATGTTCGAGAGGAAGGTGCTCTTGGCCCGGTTGGCCCGGTTTGCCTGCTCCAGCGCGTTCTCCAGCAGGCTGGTCTTTTCCATCTCGCGGCGGGTCTCCTCGTCCACGCAGCGCAGGCCCAGCACCGCCACATGGCTCTTGTCCCAGTCGCCGGCCCGCACCGCCTTCATCTGGAAATACCGTATCCGCCCGCCGCACAGGGTGCGGTAGTTGGAATAGCAGGTCTCGTTTTTGGAAAGCTCCTCCTCCAGATGCGTCCGGTTCAAAATGCCCCGCATCATGGCCTGGTCGTCCCGGTAAACGCACTGGGCAATGTACCGCCCCATGTTCTGCTCCAGCTCCAGCGGCCCATGTGAAAAGATCGGCTCCAAAATGCCGTAGGGGCATTCCTGCACCCGCAGGGTCTCGCCGCCGCCGGTGTCCAAATCAAACACGCACACAAGGTTGTAATCGGTGCTCAGCGCCTGGATCAGCTCGTGGTGGTACCGCTCGGACTCCTGCCGCTCCCGGTCCTCCTGGTTTTTCTGCTCGGTGCAGTCCAGCAAAAAGCGCCGGTAAAACCGCACCCCGTTCTCCTCCAGCAGCTTGATGTTGCCGGTCACGTGCAGCAGCTGCCCGTCCGGATGGATCACCCGGTACTCCACGCTCACGCTGTCGTTGACCTTTTTCAGCTGGCGGATGGCCTGGCGCAGGACCTCCTTGTCCTCGTCCAGCACCGAGTCCGCCACCATGTTAAAGCCGGCGTCCAGCATCTCCTGCTGGGTGCGGTAGCCTAAGATGTCCAGCGCCGCCTGGTTCACGCTCAGGATCTCGCTGCCGTCCAGGGTGTGGCAGAGCACGCCGCAGTCCAGGGTGGTAAAAATGGTCTCCAGCGTCTTGTTTTTCTGCACCAGCTCCTGCTCGTACTGGTGCTCCTTGGTCACGTCGATGGCCACCCCCACCGTGCCCATCACCTGGCCGTCCAGGTCGTACAGGGGGGATTTATAGGTGGTCAAAAGCCGCGCGCCGGCCCCGGTCAGGATGCTCTCCTCCGAAACGTGGGTCTCGCGGGTCTCCATCACCAGCCGCTCCGACTCGATGCAGGCCGGGTCGTCCTGCTCCACGTCCCAGATATAGGCGTGGCCCCGGCCCTCCACCTGCTGCTTGGTCTTGCCCACCGTGCGGCAAAAGCTGTCGTTTACCTTTTCGTGGATGCCGTCCTTGTCCTTGTACCAGATCAGGTTGGGGGTCTGGTTGATGGTGGCCTCCAAAAACTGGCTGGTCTGCCAGGCCTCCACCCGCTCCCTGCAGCGGCGCAGCCAGCGGCCGAACCGGCAAGCCATCGCCGCGTATGTAAAGGGCGGGCACCAGATATCCCCGGCCGTGCAGCCCGCCGCAAACAGCGCCTCGGCCTGCTGCGCGCCGGCCAGCAGGATCAGCTCGGCCCCCTCCGGCTTCTGGGCCTCCAGCGCCTGCGCGGCGTTTGGGGCATCCGCCGGGGATACATCCCGCAGGTCGGCCAGCACCAGGTCGGCGCGGTTCACCGAAAGCCCGGCCAGGGCCCGCCCCTCCACAAAGGTATGGGTGAACCGGTCGCTCAGCGGCGCGGCGTCGCGCACGGCCTCCCACAGCCGCGGCTCGCCGCCGATCAGGCAGATACAAAGATGGCAGTGATACATGGTATCCCCCTTGCGTATCGTAAAGCCCGCGCGGCCCAAAAACGCCGCGCACGGCCTTGTTCAAAAGGATAAAAATCACCATATTAACTATACCTGACCGGCCCGGGGCTTGTCAATGTTGCGGGGGCAAAAAACGGCCCCACAACAAAGAAAGCCGCCCCGCGCGGCGGGGCGGCGGGCACAAAAGCGGTTGGCTTTGCGCGCGGCAGGGTTTATACTATAAAAAGAAAAATGCCGGGAAAGGGGCCGAACGCCATGCCTGCCGAATTTGAGCGCACCTTTGACAACGCCGCCCGCGAATACGAGGCCACCCGGCCGGGATACCCCCCGGCGCTCTACGGGGCGCTGCTGCGCTACCAGCCGCTCTCGCCCCAAAGCCGGGTGCTGGAGATCGGCCTGGGCACCGGCAAGGCCGCGGGCCCGGTGCTGCAAACCGGCTGCCAGTTCATCGGGCTGGAGCCGGGCGGCAACCTGGCGGCCCTGGCCGCGCAGCGGCTGCGGGGGTTTGCCAACTTCCGCCTCTCCCAAACCACCCTCCAGGATTTTTGCTGCCCAAACGCAGGCTTTGACCTCGTCTACGCCGCCACGGCCTTCCACTGGCTGCCGGAGGAGTACGCCTATCGGCGGGTGTACGACCTGCTGAGACCCGGCGGGGCCTTTGCCCGCTTTGCCTACCGCGCCGGGCCGGACAAGAGGCGCCCGGCCCTGACCGAGGAGGTGGACGGGTACTACCAGCAGGCCCTGAGCCAGAAGGGGAAGTACCGGGAGCTGCAAGAGGAGGACGTCCGGGCGCGGGCCGCCCTGGCGGAGCGGTATGGCTTTACCCAAACGGCCTGGCGCCTTTACCACATGCAAAAGGATTTTACCGCGGAGGAGTATATGGCCCTGCTGCGCACCTACCGGGACCACATGGCGCTGGACCCCGCCAGCCGGCAGCGGCTCTTTGAGGGGATCTATGGGGCCATCCAGCGCCACGGCGGGGTGATGACGGTCTACTATACCGTGGACCTGGAGCTGGCAAGGAAGCCCGCGGCGCCGGCGGCCCGCTGAGCCCGCCGAGCGGGGAATCATAGTGGCGCGTGTATTCCATAGCGCCCTCCATTAAAAACTCAGACGCCCGCCGGCCCTCCCGCGGCACGATGGATCATGGTTGGCTGCCAACACCTCGGTCATGCGCCCACCCCGCCTTGGGACAGCATGAAAAATGTTCCAAAATTACTAAATAAAAACTTGCAGGAAATTGCCCTCGAAACCACAAGGATTCCGAGGGCAATTTGGTGCGCCCGACTGGATTAGAACCAGTGGCCTTCCGGGTCGGAGAACCCAGACACACAACGAAAAGTGGCCCTTCACAAGCCTTTTTAGCAGGTCTGCACGAAATTCGAGGGCGTATAAAACGCCCACAAAGCCTTTTGCCGCGCGGGTTTGCGGGCGTTCGCGCGGGCGGTGGTCAGATGGTGGTCTGGTGGGAAGACAAAGAATAGCACGAAAAACGCACGCATGAGATTACAATAACACAAGCACAAGAAAGTGAAGGAATCAATCGAAAAGTTAAGACGCTGAAGGTTAAAAGTGAAGAAGTTTAAGAAGTAAGTGAAGTGAAAGTGAAGAGTCTTCAGAAATAAGTGAAGTAAAAATGGGGAAATGGGGTGCGCAGCTTTGCTGGAAAATCAGGCAAGGCCATGCACCTCATTTCCTGTAGCGGTTTTGGACAGAATTCAATCTTCACTGCGCTTTCAGCCATCGCACCGTGCCGCGTTTGGGAATAAAACACTTTGACAGCTCGGCTTTCTCCAATCTGAGCAGCTTTTCTTTTCTCTCAATGCCGCCCGCATAGCCGGTCAGGCTGCCGTTTGTGCCCACCACCCGGTGGCAGGGGATGAGGATCGAGATGGGGTTGTGCCCGACCGCGCCGCCGACGGCCTGCGCGGACATCCGCGCCAGCCCCTTTTGCGCGGCGATCCTGGCCGCGATTTCCCCATAAGTCATGGTCTGCCCATAGGGGATAGAGAGCAAAATTTCCCACACGGCCTTTTGAAACGCGGTCCCGCTGGGCTTCAGCGGTGGGGTGAAATCCGGTGCGTTTTCGTCAAAATAGAGATCGAGCCAGCGCCGGGCCTGCTCAAAGATGGGCAGGTCGTTTTCTTCGTGTTCCCTGCCGAGCGTGGCCTGAAAGTGTTTTTGCCCGTCGAACCAAAGGCCGGTCAGTGCCTCGCCGTCGCTGGCCAGCGTGATCCCGCCCAGCGGGGAATCGTAGCGGTGTGTGTATTCCATGGAATTCTCCCTGTAAACAATGAATACTTTGTAAAGTGTTTGGATAGCAGGTAACGGTTTACATATCCTCCAGCATCCGTGCCAGTGCGCATTCAAACGCCGCGTCCTGCTCTTTTGTGCGTTTGGCAGGCCCCTTGGGGTGCTTGCCCGCGCGGAGGAGCTTTTTGTTTTGATAGCGTGTTTCGAGCAGACCGTCAATGTTCTCAGCGGTGTATTCTAAACCGTTCTGGTTCAGCACCCGCGCGCCGCGCGCAAGGCAGATACTCGCAAGGCCGTAGTCCTGCGTGATGACAATGTCCCCAGGCCGAACCCGCTTGACCAGCGCAAAATCCACGCTGTCCGCGCCCTTGTCGAACATTAGCGTCCGGGCGTCCTCCCGCTCGATGTGGTGGGCAGTGTCGCAGAGGATCAGCACCGGGACGCCGAGCGGCCGGCACAGGCGGATGGTCAGGTCAACGACCGGGCAGCCGTCGGCGTCGATGAGTACAGTAGGCATTGGCATCCTCCCATCGGGGCAATGTTTGTGCAAAGCAGAGTCTATAACAGATATTCGGAAAAGAAGTGCGCTTTTCAGCAAAACAGAGAAAATTGTCTGACGGCAAAAAACAGCGAGAAATAGTGGGACAAATGGCCTGCGAATCTCCAATGTATTGTGAGGGGGCACAAGGCACAGAGAGGCCGGCTCCGGGTTTTTTGGGAAATGCCCCCACAGAACCGGACAAATGACCCCTTAGTGTCCAATATAGGGCAGAGAGGCAAAAAGGTCCTCCCCCAAAGCAGCCCTTGCCCTCATGAATCTTGACAACAGAATAACGTCCGTGCCGTACAGACCTTACCCGCTGAGAAAAAACCGGTATGAACCCGCGAAATGTGAAAATTTTGTGAAATTTCGGGCGGGTACGTCTCCAAACGCGAAAAAGATGTCCGTTAAGGGTGAAGGGGTTAAGGACAGCCGCTGTGAGATTTCAAACAGGAGGATCCCTAAATGCGAAAAAAATGTCCGTTAAAGGTGAAAAGGGATCAGGGGCAGCCGCTCCTCATCTGCCCGTCCGAAAACCGGAGCGACAGCTTTCCCCAGCCCGGTCTGCGCAGGCATATCGGAGCAAGATCAGCGCGTGAACGGTTTTGCAAGCATAGCGTTTGGTCGACCGCCAAACGCAAATTTGGGGCGCTGCCCCAAACCCCGGATGCCCTTCATCAGCAGGTCAGGATCAGCCGGGAAACGGTTTTGCAAGCATCGCGTTTGGATATCCAAACGCGAACGGGGAGGCCCATTGCCCCCCTTTTTACCGACTGAAAAGGAAGGAGAAACGTCCATGAAACAAGCACTTGGAATCTATCCGCTCGAAACCCTCTGCCGGCAGCCGCTGCTGCCCATCCCCTATGTGGTGGACGGCCTGCTCACGCCCGGCCTGTACCTCCTCGGAGGTTCCCCCAAGGTGGGCAAGAGTTGGATGGCCCTCCAGCTATGCCTCGCTGTGAGCCGCGGTGTGCCCTTTCTGGGCCGCCAAACGCGGCAGAGCGAGGTACGGCGGTGGCGCAGCCACGAAAGCCCCGGTGGGGCTTTCGAGCCGTCGGCCCGGTCTGCGCAGCAGATGCCGCGCGTGATTTTTGCGCGGCAAGGGCGGGACCTCGCGCTCGAGGACGGTCCACAGCGCCTCCACGCCCGCGCTGTGCGGCTCTGTCAGACGGCGGTGCCGGCCGGGCTCTACCTCTGCGAACAGGCCCCCTGCATCGGGCAGGGGCTGGAAGATGGCCTGCGAAAGGTGCTGGACGGGCAGCCCGGCATCCGTTTGGTCATCATCGACACCCTGCAAAAGGTGCGCGCACCGCAGCAGTACGGCGCGACATACGGCGGAGATTACCAGGACGCCGCGGCCCTCAAGGCGCTGGCGGACGAGCGGCAGATCTGCCTGCTGGTGATCCACCACCTGCGCAAGATGGGCGACGCCGACCCGATGAACCGGCTGTCCGGCACAAACGGCCTGTCCGGCGCGGCGGACGGAATCCTGATCCTCGCGCGGGAAAAGCGGCAGGAGGGGCTTGCGACCCTGACCGCCGCCGGGCGGGACATTGAGGACCTGGAGGAACAGCTGCAGTTCGTCGACTGCCGCTGGTGCCCGGTGACGGCAGAGAACCGGCTGCGGATGGATCAGATCCTTGGCCCCCTGCAGGCACTGCTGCGGCAGAACGGCACGTTTTCCGGCACCGCCACCGAGCTTGCGGATATGTTAGAGCGGCAGGGCCAGGCCGCGGCCCCGGCGGCGCTGTCCAAATACATCCGCACCCATGCCGAATGGCTGGCGCAGGCAGGCATCCTGGTCGAGACCCGGCGCACAAATCAAAAACGGACACTGCTTTTGCGGCAGTGCCCGGAACAGGGCCGTGACGAGGATGACGGAAATGACAGAAGTGACAGCACTTGCGGGGAGGGTGCGGCTCCGGCATCACCGTCACAGCTGTCACAGCCGTCATTCCTGTCACAAACAGCATAACGGAGGGTAAAATATGGCGAGTATTCAACAGCGCGGCGAACGCAAATTCAAGATCACGGCCTGCAACGGCTACCGTGCAAACGGCCAGAAGCGGATGCAGAGCCGCACCATTGATGTGCCGGGTACGGTGCCAAAGCGCGGTATTATGCAGTATGTCCATGCGCAGGCCGAGCAGCTCGAAAAACGGTTCCGCTATGGCATCGACCAGGACGAGCGCACCCCGTTTGAGCAGTATGCGGCGGCTTGGCTGGCGCGGCAAAAGCACTACAAGCCCAGTACGCTGGCTGGATACGCGCGGCAGTTGGAGGTCGTCTATCCCTTCATCGGCGGCATCCCGCTGGCCCGGCTGCGGCCGCTCAATCTGGAAGAACTGTGCGGGCATCTGCGGGCGCGGAAAACCAAAACCGGGCAGCCTGTCTGCGAGGCGACCGTGCAGAAGTATCTCGACACGGTTTCGGCGGTGCTGGAGGACGCCAAACGCAACGACATCATCCCCTACAACCCGGCGCACCGGGTGAGCAAGCCGCACATCGAGCCAAAGCCCCAGCGCATCCCCAGCGAATACGAGATGCACCGGCTGCTGCAGTGCATTTTGCAGGAGGGAATGACCTACCGCGTGTTCTACCTGATCGCCATCTCGACCGGGCTGCGGCGGGGCGAGATCTGCGCGCTGCGCTGGAACAGCCTGCACGCCGGGGGCTGCCTGCGAGTCGAGCGTTCGCGCGGCATGGTGTTAGGGCAGGGGATCGTTGAGAGCAGCACCAAAAACCACCGCAGCCGGGAGGTTGTGCTGCCGCAGCTGGTGGCGGACTATCTGGGCGATCTGATGGCGGAGCAGGCGAGGGACGGGCTTTGCTTTGCGCCGGACGACCTCATTTTCCGCACCAAGAGCGGCCCGATCCACCCGGACAGCTTCACCCGGCATCTGCGGCGCATCTACCAGAAAAACGGCTTCCCGCCGGAGTATCACCTGCACAGCCTGCGGCATTTCTTTGCAACCTACCTGCTGGAAAACAACCTCAGCAAGCAGGTGGCGGCTGACCTGCTGGGCCACGCGGACACGGCCTTTCTCGAGCGTACTTACTGCCACCCGCGCAGCGAGGCCAAGCAACGTGCGGCAGGCATTCTCAACGATCTGCTGGCGCCCGAGGACGATGAAGCCTGGGAGCGGGAACAGGCGGAGGTGAAAAGGCAGGAGGCTGAGCGGCAGGGCCGCGAGGAAAAACCGCAGGGCCGGAAAGCGGGCTGAGAAAAAAGGCAGGGTGGGCGCCCAATAGGGCGTCCACTTTGCCAAATTGAGACTGCGTTTGGGGACAGGGGAGCAGATGCGGGCGTCCAATGGGACGTCCACTTTTTTGAAACAGCAAAATGAAAAGCAGTACCGCCTGCCGCTGAAAATTTTTATGCAGATACGCTGCTTTTTGCCAAAATCATTGGTGGTATTGAGTATGGCTATTGGCCTCAGTTGTGGGTATGCTTGGTGTCAGAAAATTAGAAAAGGAGTGGTCAAACATGGCGTCCATCCGCAAACGAGGCAGCAGCTATCTCATCATTGTATCGCGCGGGTACGACTATTTAGGCGGCCGCATCAAGCCCGCGCAGAAAACCGTTCACCCGCCGCAGGGCCTGACCGAAAAGCAGACGCAGAAGTGGCTGAACGAACAGGCGGTGCTATACGAAATGGAGGTGAAGCATACTGCGCCGGTTGACCGGAGCATCACACTGGCAAGGTACATCGACATCTGGCTGGAGCAGGTGGCGCCGAAAAAGCTGGCGCTCTCGACCCTAACCCGCGACAAACAGGACATCCGGCGCATTCTGCCCAAACTTGGACACTACAAATTGGCGGATTTGAACAAGGACATCCTGCGGGATTTTTACGAGGATATGCGCGCTGAGCAGAACTGGAAAACCGGCGAGCCGCTGGCCGAAAAGACGGTCGAGGGCATCCATTCCTGTCTGTGCGGCATCCTGTCCGACGCGGTGGAGGCGGGCTACCTCGCGCACAATCCAGCGTGGCGCGCCTACCGGAAAAAGGGTGTGCAGAAAGAGCGCCCGGTCGCGGACGAGGAGACGGTGCAGCGGCTGATCGCGGCGCTGGAGGGCCAGAACATGAAGTATGAGGTGTACTTCAAACTGATCCTTGCCACCGGGATGCGCCGGGGCGAGTGCTGCGGGCTGCGCTGGAGCGACATCGACTGGCGCGACCGGTCGATGCACATCCAGCGGAATGTGGTGAAGGTATCGTACCAGCCAATCTTCGTCAAGGAGCCAAAGACCCGCGCGGGGGACCGGGTGGTGTACCTGTCGGAGGAGTTGTGCAGGCTGCTGCGGGCGTGGCAAACGGAGTGCGCGTGGGAGAAGGAGCAGCTCGGCGGGGATGCACTGGCTGCGGAGGACTATCTGTTCCGCCAGCCAAACGGCGACCCGATGGTGCCCAGCAGCTTCACCTTCCGGTTTAAGAAAATCTTGCGGGAGAATGGGCTGCCGGAGAATATGAACGTGCACAGCCTGCGGCATACCAATGCCAGCCTGCTGATTGCGCAGGGCGTGGATGTGCGCACGGTGGCCGGACTGCTGGGCCATGCGCAGCCGAGTACTACGCTGGATATTTACAGCCATGCGTTTGATAAGAATAAGCGGGCGGCGCAGGAGAAACTGGGAAATGCGATTGGAATATAATGGAACCATCATTTAATTACTTCGACATACTATGTCATAGTTGACTAATGTACAACAGAATCGAATATTTTTATAAGTTCCAGCACATCAAAATAATAGTTTTTGATATCATTAAATGTGGCTGTCGGAGTTTTCCCGTGTGCAAAATCGTGTCTGTTTGTAACTAACGAATCTGATGCAGCAATAATTCTTTGGCTGTTTGGATGAGCTTTAACCGCACTTTTGAAATTACTCTGCCATTGTTCATCAAATTTACCCAGCAGCTTACACATATTGCTATATTTTGCACTCATAGAACCTTGCCTGATTGCTACATCAAAATATGTATCAATTCGACTGTCTGACAGTGCAGAAAAATAATCGGCAACAATCGAACGATACACAAATTCAGCTGTACCAGACGCTTTTATAAGCGCATAGTGCGTCAAATAACGTACTCCATCATCAAAAGGTGGCATGGCGGTAATGCGTGTTTCTATATCATTGATCTCAGTAGCGCATTCATCAATCAAATATTGCAATTCATCTTTCATTGATATCAACTCCAAAGAGAATTGCACCAGCCAGCTGAATTCGTTTCTTTATGCTCTCAATATTGGTTGTCCGCTTACTGATCGCATTCTTAAACTGGTCATCACTCAATAACTCTTGATGCTGCATCGGCGAAACCGCACGAATATCATGTCCTTTTTTGCTGCTCAAAAATGCCGATACCATAATTGCATCAAAAATAGCAGGGTGAAATTTTTTGGAGAATCCAGTTTTAGTAAGATTCCTAAATGCGTTTTCTCCAATTGAGCTATTGACCAATTGTATCGTACTCAAAAAATCAGCTTTGAATTCCTCCAGGTCTTCTACGGCATCATTTTTATGGTCGTCCATAAAAGTGTTTAGAGATTTTTTGAGAGATATTTGATTGGCATCACTTTTTAACACATCGTCTGTTTTCATCACAAAAAATCTCAAGATATATTCAATATCTCGCATTCTGCTGTCGAGATCGGCTGCCCCAAACAGCTTTCTCCACGTTTCATTCTCATTGAGTTCAAAAAGCATGGAATTAAATGTCCCCTGATAGACACAGTTACGAATCTCCTGGGGGGTGAGGCTGCGGCCACTCGTATTGATACGCTCAAAAATCTGATACAGACTCGTATCGTCATTTTCTGGCTTCTTCTGCTCAAACATGATTGCGTGAATTGTAGTACTCCTAATTTTACGCTGATCATCAACCGACAGTTCAGCAAACGCTTTATTTCGCCACCTGCAATTTATTTTTTCTGAGTTGGATAGCTTAAAAACTTTACCATCAGTGGAAAAAATACCACGCTTAACATAGTCATAGACGGTCATAATTCTTTGGTATCCATCCACAATTAGCTTCTGGCTGCCGGATTGAGCGAGGAAAATGCTCGGAACAGGAAGACCCAGTAAAATTGATTCTATAAATCTACTGGCTTCCGTCTTATCCCACACATACTTACGCTGCAACTCAGGCTTTACCAACTCATCATCTTCGTACATCGAAATTAATTCTCTAAAAGAAAGGTCTGCGCCCCAAGATGAAATGTTGAATAGAGAATCGTCTGAGTAATCATCTTCGATTTCAGATTGAATTTCTTCAATATTGCTTCTTTCTTTTTCCGCCATTGTAGCATATCTCCTTAAAAGATCATATGTTGAAAGTTGCTTTCCTTCAATTTGAATGACCCTTGTTTCTGATATTCTGGCCCAATTTGGAATCCAAAGTTGCGTCAAAACAGCGTGCCCAACAACCAACATTTCGTATATATCTGTCTTTTCGTTTTCATGGATGGGAGCAATGCCATGTACCCAATATCTCATATGCGATATGCACCTCACTTCTTGATTAGCATACGCATATAAAAGGTTATTTATCCCAGCTGCTCCAACAAATTTGCTTTCACCATCTCACCCGCCCATTCTTCCACAGGGTCATTCGTCCCCAGCTCCCCACGGAATGCACGGGCTAAAATCGCCCTTTTCATGGTATCGATTTGGGAGAGAACAGCTTCGGCAGCTTCTTTAGCCTGTAGCTCTCGGATTAAGAGTTTATCAAGGATGCAAACAATCTCTTTTTGCTCTGGCAAACTTGGTGCAAAAAAATTCAATTCACGCACTCTTTGACAGTTCAGAGCTTGTGGCCCCGTACCAGACCCTTTTTCTCGGTTGCGAGCGTAATTCATTTGGAACCAATACCATATGTAGCGAGAAGAAACCAAACCGTGGTCAACTATTACTGCCGCAATATTTTGGTTAATAGCCGCATTAATGGCTAAAATTGCGCTTTGTCCTCTTGTTTTTCCCTCGCCAATCATTGCAATCAAGACTGTTCCAACGGGCAGTAGCTTAACGGATGAATTGTCATAGCCCTCTTGCGAGATACACTCATTTGTATTTTCTATAATATTGTTTCGTACCTCACCAGAACTAACCCAAGGAATTATTCCATCCCAATATTGGGGAAACTTTCGTGAGGGCGTACTTCCGTTGGTCACTCGGCTGATTGCGCCTATAGTGCATCTAATCCACATATGATCATTGTCTAAAGCAACTACTTGTGAGGTGCTCTGTGCATCTTTTAGAAACTGCTGATCTTTTTTCTGCCAATTACGCGAAAACTTTTCAATATCCACCAGCAATGTATTTGGTGATGCAGAGTGCTCTTTTCTCCACTGCTTCGTCAGTTCTCCCGTAAACGCCTTATGCAGAATCGCGGACTTTCGCAGTTCAAAACCATCCACGACCGCCTGGGCCTTTTCCTTCGCCTCGTCCAGCTTGGCAAACAGGCTTTCTATGCGGGAAACAATGCGGTGTTGTTCGGTTATTGGTGCAATAGGCACAGGGTAATTTTTTACAAACTTGGGCTGCGCACGCATAAGGGAACCACCAACGCCCGAAACATTGGACATCATATATTCTCTAAAGTACGGACTTCTAAGGCAAAACATAAGATAATCGGGGTTTATTTCCGAATTGCGAATAATAATCCATTCCGAAGATGCCAGCAAATCGCTATCCGTGTACTTTGAAACTTTCCAAACACGGTTAATTCTCGGATTGATTTTGCACAACAAAACATCATTTTGCGCAACAGATTGTTTTGATGAACCAATTTCCGACCCTGTAATAATCTCGGGATAATTGTTAGCACTACTTGGCACGCTATATAATTCAAAGACAGTGTCGGGTTGTTTCATTGGATCAACAGATGAACCCGAATAATGATTGATAGCTTCAATATCAGTCCAACACCAATTATCCGGAATCGGATACGGCTGCTCCTCCGCTGGCACAAATGGGCTGGCAGGAGCTTTCTTTTTCTTTGCCATCACTCAACCTCCGCCAGAGATTTCAGCTCATTCACCACGCTTTGCAGAAGGTCTGCCGCCTCTTCCAGTTGCGCGATGGCCTCCTCGCCGCTCTCGATTGGGTCGGGCAAATCTTCATACCTGATGATGGATTTATCTTCAATTAGCCCACAGTCAAAAATATTTCCGCGTTCTTCAATTTCTTGACGGGAAAATACATTCCACCGTTCGTCCTGCACGGCGCGGCGGTCTGCAGCTTCAAATGCCGCTTCAAAGCCCGCAAAATGCTCCATTTTCAGCGGGCTGGTCTTGCCAAAAGAGGGCATATTAGTGCGCAGGTCATAAAACCAGACCTCCTGCGTGTTGCCCTTATCCACCCTGCCGCGGGTAAAAAACAGCACATTGGTCTTGACCCCTGGGGCGTAAAAAATGCCGGTAGGCAAGCGCAGTACAGTATGCAGATTGCATTTATCCATTAGGTCACCGAGTATTTCAGTTTCAGATGAAATATCCGGCAGAATAACAGCGGCGCGGGCTTTTCCGTCCGCTTTCAAGCTGCGATAAATGTGCTGCAAAAAGTTGAGTTGTTTGTTGCTGGTGGTGTAGGTGAAGTCATCGCGGGTGGCACGTTCACCGCCCTTTTTGGCGCCAAAGGGGGGATTGGTGAGTACCACGTCATAGCCCCTCATGCTTTTGCCCAGATTGGACAGTGTATCGCCCAGGGTAATCGTTCCCTCAATATTGTGCAGCATGGCGTTCATCAGGGCCAAACGGTGGGTATCGTGTACCAGCTCCGTACCCGTAAAGGCCTCTGTCCGCTCAAAGACAGCAGTATCCGCATCCAGGTCAAAGAAATCATCGGTTTGGGCTGCAACATACTGATGGGCCGCGATCATAAAGCCGAACGTCCCGCAGGCGGGGTCGTTACAGCGTTCCCCCGCCTGAGGCTTTACCAGACGAATTATCACGTCAATCAGCACACGGGGTGTGAAATACTGCCCCGCACCGGATTTCTTCTCGTTGGCGTTCTTTTCTAAAAGGCCCTCGTATAGATTGCCAAGCCCTTCCTCACGAGCAGAGAACCAGTCCAGCCCGTCAATGGTGGTGATGATTTTTTCCAGGTTCTTCGGCTCGTCAATGTTGGTGGCCGCGCCCTGGTAGATTTCTCGCACACGGCCTGTACAGTTCTCGCCCAGGTGGTTCAGCAGTTCCTTGTAGAATTTTTTCAGTTCAATGCCGCTTTGGGCAGCCAAGTTGTCCCAGCGGTAGGCTTCTGGTATCTGGCTTTCCGCACCCGTTTCCTTCGCCATTTTCAGAAACAAGATATAGGTTAGCTCCGTCACATACTGGTGATAAGTGATGCCGTCATCGCGGAGGACATTGCAGAGGTTCCAAAGCTTGGAGACGATTTCTTGGGTGGTCATCAATAATGTCCTCCGTTCCGCTGCTGGTCGATCGCTGCCTGCACAGCGATTTCGGCAAGACAGGCATTCATAGCTGCCTGTTGATATTCGGGTTCAATATCTCTGGCCGCCTTAAAATAGTCAGAGATTGCCTTTACCATGTCTCCAATTTTCTTTTGCTGTTCCCAATGTTTGTGTTGCGCTTCTATCTGTTGCCGCTGAACCTCAAGCTGCCGCAAATAGTCTTGATTCACATATGTGGGATTATAAATGCTATATGGGTATTGGTTATAAATCATGCAATCTTCCCTCCGTCATCGTACAAATACTCGTTAAGTTCCAAGATAATGCTTTCCAGTTTATTTCCGAACACTTTGTTGATTTTCGCAAAGCCGCCCTGTGCCTTAAACCGCCCATCTTCATCAAATACGGTCACATTCAGCACAGATTCTTCCATCAGGTACTTTTCCATTCTGGTGATCCAGTTAAGTTCCTGCTTGGAAAAGTTATGTGCTTTTTTCAGCTTGTCCACTGACCGCCTGATTCTGGCCTCATGGGAGATTAGGGTGGAGCCGATGGCATACCGGCGAATCAAACTGATAATATCGGCAGCAATCTCTTCATTGGTCATCTGCGAAATAGCAGTATTCAGCTGCTGGGTGGTAAAGCCCTCCCGATCCAGCGTCAGGCGCAGGGAGCGCAGCCCCTCGCGGGTCAGCTCCTTTGGCCTTGTGCAGACGATATTCAACGCGGCAATTTCGTTCAGATTGGTCTTAATGTATTCAGCAAACGCATCCAGATAGTCCTCGGGCTTACTGCCCTTGCCATAGCCTCTGGTATGCTCCAGAAGTTCATCCTCGTGGTCTGAAATCACAACGGAGCGGCGGCCACCCGGCTTGAACTGCGCCAGCATTTTGAATAACTCCGCGTGGGCAAGCAGACGGTTTTTTGCATCCGCTATTCCCCTCTGCTGAAGATCGGCAATGAACTGATCAGGATTTTGTCCCCCGGTCATACTGATAAAGTGCTCCATCGTTTCAGCGTCCATGTGCCGCTTTTTTCGTTGCAACTTTGCCATGATCTGGTCGATCTGATTCTGTATTTGGCTTGTTTCCTCCAGCACTTTCAAGCCGTCCAAAAGCTGCTCAAATGTGGCGCTTGGATTGACGACAACGGGTTTCATGGTACTGACCGCTTCCAGAGAATCATACATGCCAACAGGGTCGTAGATTTCAAAATGGGTCTTGTGGATTTCAGGGCAGCGGCGGGTGGCCCGACCCATCATCTGCTCAAACAGGATACGGGATTTCACGCGGCGCATGAATACCAGCGTTGTGATTGCAGGAACATCGATTCCCGTAGTCAGCAAATCAACTGTAACGACAATGCTGGGGAAGCGTTCGTTCTTGAATCGCTTGATGGCATCCTTAACTTTTTTCTTGTTGCCGCCGCCTACAGAGCCGGTGATTTTCATAATGGCGTCATTGTCCACGCCCATTTCTGTATAAATCTCTTTCAGGATTTTTACAATCAGATCGGCATGGTCATCATTGACTGCAAAGATCAAAGTTTTTCCCTGCACATCCGGGCTTTCCGGGTCAATGTCACGGGCAATTTCGGCCAGAACTGTCCGGTTGAACGATTCTGTTATGACTTGGCGGTTGAATGCGTCCACATCAAAGTCCAACTCATCTTCCAACAGTTCAGAGTTGGTGACCTCACCCGTCACAGGGTCATACCGTACAACGGTATCGCCCTTTTTATAGTGGATACCCTCCGCGCTCAGTTTGGTAGATAACCTATGAGGCGCGTCGTGGTCAACCAGATATCCCTCAATCACTGCCTCGCGGTATGTATACTTGAAGACAGGCTGCCCGAAAATCTCCGTTGTCTGTAAGGCCGGTGTTGCGGTCAGCGCAATTTTCACAGCGTCGAAATATTCCACAACGCTACGGTATTTGCTCTGGTAATCCAACTGGTCCCGATAAAGGGCTTCATCCTCGCCCATTTCTTTATCCAGGATATAGCCCCGGTGCGCCTCGTCAATAATAACCAGATCGTAGTCGGAAACAGCGGGCATGGTGTCCTCGTCATTGTACAGGATTCGTTTGACCATACTTTGAACCGTGGCAATCTGGATACGGGTCTCGCGGTCTATCTCTTTATCTTCCAGCCCTTTGATGTTGTAAATGTCATCCAGAGTCATTAACTCTTCCAGTTTGACTTCCTTGAAAACGTCTGTTGCCTGTTCGCCCAAAGACGTCCTGTCTACAAGGAAGAGGATTCTGCGAAAACGCCCTGTTTTCAGGAAACGGTAGATCATGCCCAGAATGGTTCGGGTCTTGCCCGTACCTGTTGCCATAGCAAGCAAAACATTGCGCTGGCCGTTGATGATGGCTTCTTCGGCGGCCTTGATCGCCCTAACCTGATATTCATAGAGGCCCAAGCCGTCCTTGTCACGCAGCAGGTCATAGGACATCTCCCGTAAATCCCGATTCCTTGTGGAAATGTCTTTGTCAAGCAGCTCAACGATTCCCTCTGGACCCATCCAGCCTCTCAGTGCCTTGGGCGCATTGTCAGCCTGCCGCAAATCCAAAAACCATATGCCGCTTTTGGTGTCGTATTGCTCGAAATAAGGCCGGCCATTGGTGGCAAAGGTGAATGGCACACCGTAGCTGCCCCATATGCCAATTTGATAATCCTGATCGGCACTACGGATGTTTTTTGAATAGTCCTTACACTGGTAATCAATCACCGAAGGAATATCCTTATGGATTGCTTTTGCCTCAACTGTGGCGACCATCTGCATATCAACGAACAGGGCATAATCGACATACCCTCTGTTGCCAACGGTGGAATCTGTGGGCCATTCGGCAATGGCGATATTGTGCCCCTTTGCAGGGCGCGTCCCTTTTGAATAGCGCAGCAGCTCCGTATCGGCCTCCCAGCCCACTTTGCGGAGTTGTTCATCAATCAGATATCGCGTCTCTGCCTCGGATTTGATTCTCTGGCTTGCGGCTTTGCCAGATTGCTTTTTTCTGGTTTCCTTTTCAATAGCGGGGGCCGCTGCCGCTGCCCTTTCAGCTTCCGCTATCAGATGTTCTTCTTGGGCCTGTTCACTCTGCTTGTCACTGCTGACAGCTTCAGGCGTTTCAGACGGCATAACAAAAGGCTGATTCTGATAATTCCAGTCCCCGTAGGTCTGCATGAACCATTCACACAAACTGTACGCCATTTGAAGTAGCGCCTTTCCGTCTGCTACGGAAGCGTAATTTTCGTGTGTCGCTTTATTACGGCTGATACGCAAAGCATGAAGAACATCCTTCAAATCGCGGGCAATCATTCCTTCGCGGAACAGTCCGTTGATTCTATTTGCTGCCGTATTATCTTGGGGCAAGGGGATGCGGTCATATGTAAAGCACAAATTGACAATCGTTTCACCAATCATCCCCAACTTCATCAGGCACGAGTTAGAATCACTGTATAAATATTTTTCTGCCAGTGCGCCAAAATTTGCCAATACGGGGAAATAACTGCTTAAAAAATCAAAATTTGATTTCATCGGTCCTTTCCTTTCATGCTTTTGAGTGTACACGAGGTGAACTAAAATCTGTTGCAATAAACAAATAATCCAAACCATCTCCCACAAGAAAGATCAGGCTTGGATTATTCTCTGTTTTGGTGCGCCCGACTGGATTCGAACCAGCGGCCTTCCGGGTCGGAGCCGAACGCTCTATCCAACTGAGCTACGGACGCACATCTATGAAAACCGTCCCTTTGGGGCGGGTTTCAGCTATTCGGTTGTACACAGGCACAGATGGACGGGAGGGCAGCTGGCGCGCGGCCGGCGGCTATGCGGCCCAGCTGCAAAGCGGGCAGCCATGCCGTCCAAATGTATAAATTATCATACCACAATCATTCCCAAATGAAAAGCCCTTTTTGAAAAAAGACGGAAAATTTTTGCCCCTCCCAGCGGCTGCCGGCCGTCTGCGCGCCCAAGACCTGCCGCCATTATAATGTATAATATAGCATTGAAAAGGGCCCGCTTGGGGCCTTGGAGGGCCGGAACGATCCGCCTTGGGGCGCGCCGGGGCCAGGATGGGACAAAAACCGAAAAATTTTTTCAAAAACCCGTTGACAACCAGGAAAAGAATGGCTATAATACATATTTGCACCCCCCGTTGGAGGCCGGACGGCCTCAGGCCGCGGAAAGTTTTTTTACAGAACCACAAAAAAAGGTCTTGACAAGGGGCCATAAGATGTGGTAAAGTAAATAAGCTGTCCACTGGAAGGCGGGCGGCGCACAGGACCTTGAAAATTGAACAATATCGAAGCTTGAATGGAACCCTTAAAGGTGTTGGAAAGCACTTTAAAATTCCAAAGAGTAATTCGACAGGACGCAAGCGATTGCGTTGTGAGCGAGTGACGATTTAAACTCAGAGAGATCTGGTTTAGATACCATTTAACAAAGAGTTTGATCCTGGCTCAGGACGAACGCTGGCGGCGCGCCTAACACATGCAAGTCGAACGGGGCTATTTTGGCAGAAGTTTTCGGATGGACGCTGGGATAGCTTA
>CAJTVI010000004.1 GCA_910579545.1 uncultured Oscillospiraceae bacterium
CCCGCGGCAAACAGCAGGGGGAGGCGCAGCCGGCCGGGCCGGCCAAAGGGCGGGGGGCCGGGCCGGCATCGCCCGCCCCGGCCGCCCCAAAGGCTGCGCCAGCCGTCCAAAAATCCCAGCCGCGCGCCGCGGCGCAGCAGCCGGCGCAAAAGGCAGCCCAACAGCCCGGCCCCAGGGCGGCCGCGGCACCAAAGGCCGCGCAGCAGCCCGCCGCGGCCGGGGCCTATCACGGGCCAAAGCCCTTTTGGATGCCGGAAAAAAATCCAACAAGAAAAGAGGAACCGTTTGTGGAGCAAAACCGTCCCGAGGGCGGCGAGGGCCTGTCGGCCAGCGCAAAGCGCCGCCGTCGCCGCCGCCGCGCCGCGGCAAACCCCGCAGCCCAGCCCGCGCCGGCGGTAAAGCAGGAGCCTGCACGGCCCGCCCGCCCCGCCCGGCAGGAGGCCGGCCGGACCGCCAAACAGGAGGCTGGCCGGCCGGCGACCGAGGGGGCAAAGCCCGGCGCGCAAAAGCAAGCCCCGCCCGCCCGCGCCGAGCGGGAGCGCCCGGCCCCGGCCAGGGAGCGCACCGCGCCGGAAAAACACCGCCCCGCCCGCGAGGAGGATCCAGGCCTTTTGCTGATCGCCCGCAAGCCGCCCCAGCAAAAGTTTACCAGCTTTGAGGAATATATGAAAAGCCACGGCGGCGCCACCCTGCCCATCGACGGGCCGGACGAGGACGAGGATTAAACGGGCAGGCCTGCCTTTAGGGCCGATCCGGGGGCGCCCTGCGCTGGTCCGATGACCGGGGCATAGCGCCTTTAGGGCCGATCCGGGGGACGCGTCCCCCGGACCCCCATCCCATCGAATAGAAAATTTGGTGCGGCAAAAGGGGGATATGGTTCGGCGTTTCGCAATTTTTGTGCAGACGAAAAATCCAGAAACATCGCATTTATAAAATGTAAAGTATCTTATGTCAGGGCTGCTGTTTACCACAAATTCCTGCGCCAGCCCCCTGACAGATTTTCCCCGCCGCATGCAATTCTGCATGCGGCAGAATGGGGGTCCAGGGGGACACGTCCCCCTGGATCGGCCCATTCCCCCTGGATCGGCCTATGATCCCTGTTATAAAACACGCCGCGCCCCCTCCCGAAACCGGGAGGGGGCGCGGCGCTTTTCCGTGCGTAAAAGCGGTCACAGGTCGTCCGCGTCCTGCACCGGGGCCTCGGGATGCCCCTCGGCCGGCAGGCCGGTCCAGCTGCCCTGCGGGTCGGTGCCGCTGGCGTGCATCTGCTCCACCACATCCCGCACCGGCGCGGGCAGATCCACCCAAAACTCCTCCTGGGCGGCGTTTTGGGGCTCGGGGTTCTGGTTGTTCGGCTGGTTTGGCTGCATGGCGTGCTGCCCTCCTTGTTCTGCATAGGCCGGGGCGTCCGTCCCCGCCCTTGTGCATAGAGTATGGCCGGCCGGCCCAAACTGTATGCAGCCCGCGCAAAGCACTTTTGCGCGGGGCCAAAGCGGGCGGCAAAACGCCGTCTGCCGCGCCGCGCGCCATAACAGAAAAGCCCGGCGCGGCAAAAAAGGGGAGGCATGCCCATGCGAACGACCGGGCCCAGGGCCTTTTGGCTCTCGTTTTTTATCACCTTGGGGGTGGTGCTGCCGCTGATGGGCAGCTTTGCCCTTTACGCCGTGCGGCAAAAGGAGGACGCCGCCCCGGCCCAGCAGCCCCAGAGCGGGGTTCCAGTACGCACCCCCGGCCCGGAGCACTGCTGCAACCTGCTGGTGGCGGTGGCGGGCGAAAACCCGGCCTTTGTGCTGCTGCGGCTGGACGCGGTGCAGAATATCCTGGTGGTGCAGGCGCTGCCCGGCCAAAGCGTGCTGTTGGGGCAGAGCGGCCCGGTGCTTCTGGCCGACAGCTACGCCGCTGCCGGCCCGGCCCGCGCCGCCGAACTGCTGGGCCAGACCCTGGGCGTGCCCATCCACCGCTACCTTGCCCTCACGGCCGAGAGCCTCTGCGCCGCGCTGGAAAAGATCGGCCTTGTGCGGCTCAACCTCACCGGCCTGCTCACCGAGGAGGAACAGGCCGACCTCGGCCTTGCCGGCCCGGTGCAGGAGTACAGCCCCCAAACCGCCGCCGAATTTTTGGCCGGCATGGACGCCCGCCTGCCCCCCGACCGGGCCGGCGCGCTGCGGGCGGCGGTGTGGGAGGCCTTTCTGCGCCAGAATTTGGAAGCCCTGCCCGCCGCCCTGCCGGACGGCCTGCGGTCGGTGAGCAGCCGGCTGCTCACCGACCTGACCGCCGCCGACCTCTACACCCTGGGCCAGACCCTCAACTTTTTGGCCGCCGGCCCGGCCGGGGCCGCGCCGCTGCCCGGCGCCGGCGCCGAGGGCGAGGCCGAAGCCTCGCCCTTGGAGGACGGCGCGCTGCGCATCACGGCCGGAGTGCTGCCCGGCCGCTGGAACCCCCAGAGCGGCCGGTACGAGTTTGACGAGGAGGCCGCCGCCCTTGCGGTGCAGCTGTTTGGGGCCCAGCCCACCCCCGCGCCTTCCGCCGCGCCGGAACCCAGCCCCGCCAGCCCGCAAAACGCCTTGGAAACCCCGGCAGGGCGGGGGGAAGGGGACGCCGCAGGGCAGGGGGAAGGGATGCCCCAGGCCAGCCTCGCGTCGCCGCAAACTGCCGCCCCCGCCTGAATCCCGGCCCGCCGCAGAGCGCCGCCTGAACAGCCGCTTCCATCTCCCCGCCGCGTTCCGCCGCCTACCCCAGCCAGGCCTGAGCCAGGGCCCGGGCCAGGGGGGCAAGGTCCTCGGGCGGCAGGCCGGCGTAGCCCACCACCACCGTGCGGGGCGGGCAGAGCGCGGGCCGGGCCATGTAGTAGCTGCTCAGGCCCGCCAGCCGCACCCCGGCGGCCCGGGCGGCGTTTAGCATCTGCTGCTCGGTGGCCTGGCCGCCCTCCAGGCTCAGCAGCAGGTGCAGCCCGCTGTGCCGCCCCTGCAGCCGCAGCCGCCCCGGGCCAAAGGCTTCCTCCAGCGCCGCGGCCAGCCCCTCCATCCGCAGCCGGTAGGCCTTGCGCAGCCGGGCCAGATGCCGGGTAAAATGCCCCTCTTCCATAAACCGGCAAAGGGTCTGCTGTTCAAACCGGCTCACCGTGCTGGAGTACACCCCATACATCGCCTGGTACCGCTCCAAAAGCGGCCCGGGCAGCACCATGCAGGCAATGCGGATGCTGGGCGCAAGGCTCTTGGAAAAGGTGGTCAGGTACACCACCGGCCCATCCGGCCCCGCCATGCCCTGTAAGCTGGGCAGGGGGCGGATGTCGTACCGGAACTCGGAGTCATAGTCGTCCTCCAAAATGTACCGCCCCGGCCCGCTCCGCGCCCAGGCCAGCAGCTCGGCCCGCCGGCCGGCCGGCATGGTCACCCCGGTGGGGAACTGGTGGCTGGGGGTCACATAGGCCAGCTGCGCCCCGCTGGCCGCCAGCGCGGGCACCGGCAGCCCGCCGCCGTCGATGTCCAGCAGCCGGCAGGGGATGCCGTTGTTGTTTAAAATAATGCGGGTGCGGGCATATCCCGGGTTTTCCACCGCCGCCGTGCTGCCGGCCAGCAGCCGCGCCAGCAGCCCCAGCAGGTATTCCAGCCCCGCGCCCACCACGATCTGTTCGGGGCTGCACCGCACCCCCCGGTAACCGCTTAGATACCCGGCGATCTGCGCCCGCAGGTTTTCGTCCCCCTGGCGGTGGCCGTGGCCCAGCAGCTCGGGCGCCGAGTAAAGCAGTTCCTTTTGGATGCGCCCCCAGGTGCGAAAGGGGAACAGCCGGGTGTCCACCCCGCTGGTGGAAAGGTCGAACCGGACAGGCGCCACAGGGGACGGCTCTTTAGCCGTTCGCTGCGCTGCCGGCGAAAAAACCGTTCCCATGCCGTCCGCCGCGGCGTCCCAGCACGGCCCTTCCCAGCCGCCCCGCAGCCCCTCCTGCACAAAAAAGCCGCTGCGGGGCCGGCTTTCCAGATACCCCTCGGCGGTCAGCATCTGGTAGGCGGTGTCCACCGTGTTCACGCTTACCCCCAGCGCCTCGGCCAGGCTGCGCTTGCCCGGCAGCCGGCTGCCCGCCGCCAGCTTCCCGCTCCGGATCTGCCCGGCCAGGTGCCGGTAAAGCTGTTCGTATAGGGGCGCGCCCGCGCCCGGCCGCAATGCAAAGGGGATGTCCAGCATCCTGTTTCCCTCCTCAAAAGGCGGCCGCCGGCGATCCTGCGCCCGCCGCGATTCAAACCCAATACGCGCACCGCGCCGGGCCGCGCCGCATGCGGCAGCCCCCGCGCCCACCGTAAGCCAGCCCCCGCACCCACCGCGAACTGACCCCATAAAAAAGTTCTTTTCTGGATATTTTAATAGGCTCAGACTGCGCTATAATGGGAGCATAAAACAGCGGGACGGATTTGTCAAGCCCGGCGCGGCGGTTTTGCCGCGGGCCGCCCCGCAGGCCAAGGAGGGACCCTTTATGCAAACCAACCAACCGTATTTTACCGCCCGGCGCCTGGCGGCCTTTGGCGTTATGAGCGCCCTGGTGTTTGTTTCCAGCTGGATGCAGATCCCCATCGGGGAGGTCACCCGCATCCATCTGGGCAACGGCTTCTGCGCGCTCACCGGCCTGCTGTTTGGGCCGGCCGTTGGGGGGCTGGCCAGCGGGGTGGGCAGCATGCTGTTCGACTTTACCAACCCGCTTTACATCGCCGAAAGCTGGATCACCTTTATCCTCAAGTTTTTCATCGGCTTTCTGGCCGGGGCCATCAGCCATTACCGGGTGGCCCAAAACGGCTTTACCAAGGCCAAGGACATTCTGGGCGCGGCGGTGGGCGCGGGGGCCTATGTGCTTTTGTACCTGGGCAAAACCCTCGTGATCAAGCTTTGGATCGAGCACCAGGCCCTGGGCGCGGTGCAGGCCCAGCTTATCACCAAGCTGGCGGCCTCCAGCGTCAACGCGGCGGCGGCGGTGCTGGTGTCGGTGCTGCTGGCGTCGGCCCTGCGCCCGGCGCTGGCCCGCGCGGGCCTGTTTGGCGGGCTTACCGGCCCGCAGGCCAAAAACGCCTGAGCGTTTATAAAAAGAATAAAGGGAAAAACAGGCCGGGCCGGATGCGAAAAAAGCATCCGGCCCGGTTTTTATGCTCGATCCTCCGGTTCGATCAACTCATGCCGCTTCAGAACGGCCTGGCCGGATTCAATCTGATTGTAAAGATAATGTCAAGCAAATTCTTTACAAAAGCCCCTCTCCGCGCAACAAGGGGATGCGCAAAAAAGCCCGGGGGCGATTGCCCCCGGGCTGGGTCTGTGCTTGGAGTTTTGCGTTGGGCCTATGCTTGGGGTTTTGGGAAACTCACGCGGCATTGGCCGGCGCTCTGGCAAGCAGAAGCTTACTGGAGCAGCTGCAGCACGCTCTGGGGCTGCTGGTTGGCCTGGGCCAGCATGGCCTGGGCGGACTGCACCAAAACGTTCATCTTGGTGTAGTTCATCATTTCCTTGGCCATGTCGGTGTCGCGGATGCGGCTGTTGGCGGCCGACAGGTTCTCGGCGGCAACATCCAGGTTGTTGATGGTGTGCTCAAGGCGGTTCTGGAGGGCGCCCATGCCGGCACGGGTGCTGGACACGGTGTTGATCGCGTTCTTGATGGTGTCGATGGCGCTGCTGGCCAGCGGCTCCTTGGTGATCTCCAGGTCGTTCAGGCCGAGGCCCTTGGCGCTCATGTTGGCAACGCTGACGTTCATCTTATTGAAGCTGTCCGCTGTGTCACCGATCTGCAGGGTCAGGCCGCCGCCAAAGATGGCGGGAGCGGCCATACCGGCCTTGGAGATGGTCACGGTGTTTTCGCTGTCTACAGAAGCGTTGAAGCCGTTGTTGTTCAGCGCGTCCACCAGACCCTGTACGCCATCGGCCTTAAGCACCTCCACGGTGTTCTCGGAGGGGTCGTCGGAGGCCTTATCCACAAACGTAAAGACCTTGTCGCCCACGGTGATGGAGTCGCCGGCGTTGATTTTGCCCGCGTCCACGGTTACCGAAGAGGCGGCATCGGTTCCGGGCGCGGTGGCCGAGAACAAATCGGTCAGGGATTTGATGCTGGTGTAGGGGGCGTTCTTGCCGCCGTTGTAGTCCGAGACCAGTTGATCAACCTTGATCGTGCCGCTGCCGCCGTCGCCGATCTGGAAGTGGTCGGTGCTCTTGTTGGACAGTACGATCGCGGCCGCCTTGGCATAATCATCAGTGCTCGGATCCGCACCATCGGCGCCTTTCACATCGCTCAGGTCGATCACTTCGCCCTCGTACTCATCATCCGCTTTGCTGGCGTCCAGCTTAAAGCTGAAAACCTTGCTGTCAATGGTCAGCTTGGCGCCGTCCTGGAACAGGTCGGCATTTTTGCTCAAATCAAACTCGATGCCGGCACGCTGGCCATCCACCGCCATTTTCATCGGCGTAATGTCGAGAACACCATGGTAAGAAGCACCAGTACCGGTAACCGTGCCGGCCGTGGTCGTTGCAGTGGCGGTCACAGTTTTGTCGGCCTTCTTATCGGCGTTCAGCATTGCCTCGGTGATCGGGTCTTTGTCGGTGGCGGCAGTTCCTTTTTTAGTATCGCCGGCGTAGGTAAAGGTCAGCTTGGTGCCGTCCTTTTCCACCTTGTAGAACGCCTCGTTGATGGCCGCAACCGGGCCGGTGATACCCGCCGGCTTCTTAGCGTCCGTGACCCAGATGCCATTGCCTGTACCAAGGGGGCCGGCAGCATAGAGCGCGTCTACAATGTCCGCGCCGGTCCATACCTTTCGGTTGCCTGTGCCAGTCAGATCCGAGCAATCGATCTTGAGAGGCATTGTTTTGCCCTGGATGCCAAATTCGACCGTGACCGTCCCGGTGGCCTTGGTGGTGTCCAGCTTATAGTCCGCCAGGTCGAGGGTAAATTTGCCGCCCTGCTGCTCCTGGCCCTTCGTGTTCAGGTGCAGCTCGGTAGGATTTTCGGCGGTGGGGAAGCCGGTCAGGGCGATCTTGCCGGCGGCCTGCGCCTTGGTGGAGTCGTTTACCGTAAAGGCTTCGGTGTTCAGGCCCATGGTGCCGTCCAGCAGCTTGGCGCCGTTAAAGTTGGCGCTCTTGGAAATGCGGTCGATTTCAGAAAGCAGCTGGTCCACCTCGGCCTGCAGCGCGTCCCGCTCGGTCTGGGTGTAGGTGCCGTTGGCCGACTTGGTGGCAAGTTCCACCATGCGGTTCAGCATGTCGTGCACTTCGGAGAGGTTGCCCTCGGCGGTCTGGATCAGGCTGATGCCGTCCTGCGCGTTGGCGCTGGCGGTCTCAAGGCCGGTGATCTGAGCCTTCATCTTCTCGCTGATGGCGAGGCCGGCGGCGTCGTCGCCCGCGCGGTTGATCCGGTAACCGGAAGCCAGCTTCTCCAGGCTCTTGGCCACGGCGCTGTTGTTCATGCCCAGCTGACGATAGGCGTTGATCGCCATCGTATTGGTGCGTACTACCATACCCATAGTATTTTACCTCCATGTGTTTGCGGCCTTGGGAGGCATCCACCCTCCCGCAACGGCCTCTTGCACAGGGGCTTTTAAAAAATGATCCTGCTGCCGCAAAAATTTTGCCAAATCCCGCCCCGGCGGGCGGTTTTTCGCTTGTTTTTTCCCTTTGGAAAAACCAAAACCGCCCGCCGGGGCGCGCCCTTACAGCCTCAGCCCCTGGATAAACTCCTCCATGCGGTCGGCGCTGGCCTGCCGCATGCGGGCGGTAAAATGGGCGTAGCGGTCCAGCGTAAAGGCGGCGGTGGCGTGGCCAAGGTTGCCCTGGATCGTCTTGACGTCATCGCCCGCCCGCAGCGCGTTGACCGCGTATGTATGCCGCAGGTCGTGGAAGCGCACCCCCTCAAGCCCCGCCCGCTGCGCCAGTTGGCGGAACAGGGTGTCCACCCGCCACTGGTCCAGGGGCGCGCCGTTTGGCATGGTAAACACCAGCCCGGCGGCGTTCTGCCAGCCTGGCCCGGCCATCAGCTGGTCGGCCGCCTGCCGCCGGCGCTGGGCGGTCAGCGCCGTCATTACCGAGGGCGCGGGGGTCAGGGTGCGGCCCTTGCCGCTTTTGGGGGTCAAAAACAGCCCGGCATCGCGGTATTCCGGCCGGGCAAGCTGTTTGTTGATGCTGATGGTGCCGCTGCCGATGCAGTCCCAGGTAAGGCCCAGCAGCTCGCTGAGCCGGCAGCCGGTAAACAGCGCCATCCAGATCAGCTGCTCAATGGCGCTGCCCCGGGCCTGGCGCAGCAGGGCGGCGGCGTCCTCGTCGGTCAGGGGGCGCACCTCCCGCTGTTCCAGCCGCGGCAGTTCGCAGCCGTTGGCCGGGTTTTTGGCAAGGTAATCCAGCGACACCGCCTTGTTCAGCGCCTGCCGCAGCACCTTGTAGGCCAGCCGCACCGACGCCGGCGAAAGCCCTTCCAGCCCATTTACAAAGTTCTGCACCGTGTCCGGCTGCAGTTCGGCCAGCCGCAGCGCGCCCAGCGCCGGCTTGATGTGGTTTTGCACGTTGTTTTGATAAATACTGCGGGTGGCCGGCTTTGCCCCGCTCAGGTAATCCCGCTGCCAGATGTCCAGCCAGCCGCCCACCGTAAGCCGGGAGGGCGCGGCGTACCGCCCCTCGTTTACCGCCACGGCGGCGGCCTGCAGCTTTTCCAGCACCTCGCGCTGGCTCTTGCCGGTAAACGAGCGCTGCACCTGCCGCCCGGTGCCGGGGTCGCGCCCGGTGGTAATGCGCGCCTCCCAGTATTCGTATTGATGGCCGTGGCTGTTTACGATCTTGCGGCGGATGGTGCCGCTGCCCTTGGGTGCTTTTTTGTTCATGGTTTGGCTCCTTTCTTTTTTTGCCTGCGCCTTTTGCCAGCCGGCGGCGCATTGTAACAATTTTTCCCTTATTTTTTCCCTTTGGCAAGTAAAGGGGCCGGCCCGGCGGCGGCAGGCGCAAAGGGGCAAAAAAATACCCCGGGTAAAAATTTTTACTCGGGGGGTTTACTTTTGGCCGGGATGTGCGAATAAGGTTAGTGAAAGCGGTTTTAAGGCTGCGTTTTAAGGGGCCACGGCTAAGGACGACGCCGCTCCCCTTACACAAAACAATGCCGTGGGCGGGTGCTTGCGGGGGCCATTGCAGGGCGGGACGCCCACGCGGCCCGCCGCGGCAATGGCCGCCGCAAAACCCGCAAGGGCGCTTTCACCCCCCGTCAAACGGTGTTCCCGGGTTCATGCCGGTTGCGGGTTTTGTCCGGTTCCAAAGACGGTTCTCAGCGTGTCGCGAAACGCCGGGGGCCGCCGGAGGGACAACCACTACACAAGAGGCCGTTGCGGGGCGGAGGATGCGCCCCAAGGGAACCGCCAAAAATGAAGGTTCCCGCGGCCGCGATTACATGGAGGTAAAATACTATGGGTATGGTAGTACGCACCAATACGATGGCGATCAACGCCTATCGTCAGCTGGGCATGAACAACAGCGCCGTGGCCAAGAGCCTGGAGAAGCTGGCTTCTGGTTACCGGATCAACCGCGCGGGCGACGACGCCGCCGGCCTCGCCATCAGCGAGAAGATGAAAGCCCAGATCACCGGCCTTGAGACCGCCAGCGCCAACGCGCAGGACGGCATCAGCCTGATCCAGACCGCCGAGGGCAACCTGAACGAAGTGCACGACATGCTCAACCGCATGGTGGAGCTTGCCACCAAGTCGGCCAACGGCACCTACACCAGCACCGAGCGCAGCGCCCTGCAGGACGAGGTGAACCAGCTGCTGCAGGAAATCGACCGCATCAGCCAGTCGGCCAACTTCAACGGCACCAACCTGCTGGACGGCACCATGGGCCTGAACACCGACGCCATCACCATCGGCAAGCAGGTGGCTGGCGAGCAGGGCAAGGCCATCGATCTGGCCGTGCCGGATGCGATCGCGAAAGGCGGCGCCGCGGTAACGGATGGCGGAGACATTGCTGATGGCAAGTATTTCCCGCCCGAGGTAACCGATGACAAGGCGACCTATCCGACCTATGCCTATCACGAGACCGAGCCGGCTTCCCCCGTGGTCGCGCCTAAGTTCAGCATCAACCTGGACGGCCTGAAGATGAAAACCGGGACTGGTGATAGCGCTGCATCCACCATTACGATTGGCGGCGGCAAAGCGACAATCACCTTGACAACCGGTACTACGGCAGTTGCCACAGGCAGTGAGACACTGACGGTGGCTGACGGTGTGGTTACAGTCAACCTTGCTCGGGGCCATGAATACACCGGCGCGGACATCGCGGCGATCATTGCCAAGGGCCTTGTGGGCACGGCCGGCGCTACCGATACGCTGAAGATCGACAGCAATACCGCCGCCAACAACTTCTATTACAAAGCCACCGCGAGCGGCAGCGAACTCAAGTTTGAGGCTGTCAAGTATGGTGCAACCGCGGCCAACGACATTAAGAACATGGATTCGACCCTGGCTGTGGAGGGGAACGGCCCCACCTTGGGCGCGAACGGCACCGGCCTTGTGAAATTTGCCGCGGGCAACTCCGGCAACTCGATGGAAGGCGACCTTATCTCGCATGATATGTATGAGGTCGTCAACCCGAAGGCTGCCGTTACGGGCGGCCGCGCCGGCATCAACTTCAAGCTGGACGAGAAGATCGTTGCGGACGGCAACCGGCTCTCCATCGACGGCAAGACCTTCGTCTTCAAGACCGACGCGAAGAGCGACGTCAAGGCCGGCGACGGCGAGATCCTGATCGACGTAAGCGACAAGGCTCTGAATACGGATGCTCTGAAGATCGCTGAAGCCGTTGACAAGATGTCCCATTACCAGACTGCGAACTTTAAGATTTTGGCCAATGGCAACAGCCAGATCCACATCGAGCAGCTGGAGAGCAGCGAGGAGAGTTACGACTATGACAAGCTCGTGGCTCAGTTCGCCGCCCGCGGGGCCGACACCGGCATGGGCACCAAGGTGAGCATTGAGGCCAGCAAGCTGAAGGACGGCGACAAACTGCTGGTGGACGGCAAGGCCTACACCTTTGTTGCCAAGGCCACCGGCGCTGCCAACGAGGTCGTGATTGCCGACAAGGCTACCGACACCGTTGCCAACTTCACCAAGGCCCTGAAAGCCAACAACATCGACGCCAAGGACGACGGCATGACCGTGACCATCCGCGGCAGCCTGGACAAGGCTCCCGAGGTGACCGGCGCGGGCCTGACCCTGCAGATTGGCGACACCGCCGACAACTTCAACAAGATGAACGTCCAGGTGGCCAACATGAGCGCCGAGGCGCTGGGCCTTAAGGATCTGTCCATCCTGACCGAGGGCAGCTCGAGCGACGCCATCGCCCGCGTAAAGACCGCCATCAACAGCGTGTCCACCGCGCGTGCCGGCATGGGCGCTCTGCAGAACCGCCTTGAGCACACCATCAACAACCTGGATGTTGCCGCCGAGAACCTGTCGGCCGCCAACAGCCGCATCCGCGACACCGACATGGCCAAAGAGATGATGAACTACACCAAGATGAACGTTTTGGTGCAGTCCGCCCAGGCCATGCTGGCCCAGGCCAACCAGCAGCCCCAGAGCGTGCTGCAGCTGCTGCAGTAAGCGTATCCCCCAGCATAGACGCTTACACCGCGCAGAAGCAATCAGCGTAAGCTGAGATGAGCGAGTGGGGGTCGTCGCAAGACGGCCCCCACTTTTTGCATTATGAATAAGGGAAGATAAGAGAAAAAGCGGAAAGAGGAGAAACGCCATGCCAACCGCGCCATTGCTTTCGATCGGGATGATTTTTAAAAACGAGAAGCGCTGCCTGGAGCGGTGCTTAAAATCACTCCAGCCCCTGCGGGAGGCGGTCCCCTGCGAACTGGTGATGGCGGATACCGGCGCGGAGGACGGCAGCCGGGAAATTGCCGAGCGGTATGCCGACGAAGTGTTTGATTTTGCCTGGATCGATGACTTTGCCGCCGCCCGCAACGCTGTGATGGACCGGTGCAGCGGCAAATGGTACCTTACGGTTGACAGCGACGAGTGGCTGGACGCGGATATTTCGGAGCTTGCGGCCTTTTTGAAGAAAGACCAGCGGGTGAATTTTGCCTATGTGATCCAGCGGAATTATGAAAATGCCGACCTGAAAAAAAGCGAGGCTTACGATGACTTTTACGCCCTGCGGATGGTGCGGATGTCCACCGGGAGGCGGTATCATGGAGCCATTCATGAAAGTTTTGGCTGCCGGGAAGCGGCTGGGAGGCTGGCCCATACCATCCTGCACCACGATGGTTATGTGTATGCCACTCTTGAAGCAAGAAAGAAAAAGATGCGGCGCAACATGAAGCTGCTGCGCCAAAAGCTGCAGAAGGAGCCGGAGGACCTGCGCACCCTGCTGCAGTGCATAGAGAGCGGGCGGCTTGACCCGGAGTTTTTGCAGTATGTGCGGCGCGGGGTGGCGGCAGCGCAAAAAAAGCTCCCCGGATGGGAAGTGTATGGCCCCTGCATCCTGCGCCACGCCGCGGAGGCTGCCCGGGCCCATGAGCAGCCCGAGTTTGAGGAATGGGTCGAATATGCCCAAAAAGAGTTTCCCGATTCCATCTTTACCCAAATTGACCTGAACTACTCCGCCTTTCTCGCCGCGCATGAAGCAAAGGAGTGGGAAAAGGCGATCCGATATGGGGAAGGCTACCGCAAAGGGCTGCGGGTCCTGCGCGCTGACCGGCGGCCGGAAAAAGTCGAGAAGGAGCTGGGGCATGATACGCTCTGCGCCGGCAGCCGGTCGCTGGAAGCCATTATGCAGGTTGCCCTTGCAGATACTTATCTTCAAAGCGGGAACGGGGAAAAGGCGCTGGAACTGCTGACCGCGCTGAAGGGGGAGACGCTGACCGCCGACCAGGTGCGCATTGCAGCGGTCGCTTTTTGCCAGCTGCACGCCCAAACGGAGTTGGACACCGCGCCCGCCTTTGCCGCCTTTTATGAACAGATCGGCCGGAAAGAGCCGGACGAAACCGCCCAAAGGGCAAGGCTGGAGATGTTTTATAAAATCTCCGCCGTGCCCTTTACCGCCGGCTATCAAAAGGAAGAAGCGGAGCGGGAGGCCTATTTCCGCCCGGCCTACACCGCTTTTTTGCCCCTGGCGGAGAAATGCGAGGCCGGCCGCGCCGCAAAGATCATGATGAGCGCCGACCCCGCCGAGATGCGGGCGTGGCTTTTAAAGGTGGAGGACTGGCAGGCTTTGCCCATCGAGGCGCTGGAACACGCGCTAAAGGCGGGGGTCGCTTTCCCACTGGAGGAAAAGCCGCTGCCCATCGAGGTGCTGGACGGCCTTGCGGCAAGGCTGGCCTGCGGCCAAAACCTTGCCCAACAGACGGTGCTTGGCCTTGCTGGGGAGCAGGAGTACCCCAGCCTGCAAAGCTTTTATTGGGTGCAGGGGCTCAGCCTGGCCGCCCTGCGCAGCTTTGACTGGAAAAAGGCAAAAGCCAAAACCGCCGCCGAACGATCCGCCGGCGGCGAAAAGCCGAAACAGGAAACCGAAGGTCCGCAGCCCAAGGACGGCCCCGAAACCGGCCTTGCCCTGCTGCGCCGGTTTGCGCAGATAGAGGCGGCCCTGCTGCCCCTGCAATATACCCCGCAGATGCTGGCGGAGCAAAACGCCGCCCTGCTGCCGCCCATGCACCGCTGGGGGCTGTACTGCGCCTGGGCGCTGAAGGCGCTGGACGCCGGCCAGCCGCAGGAGTACCTTGCCCTTTTGCGCAGGGGGCTGGCCGCCTGCCCCGGCCAAAAAGACATGGTGCAGTTTTTGCTGGACCGCTTTATGGAGGACGCCCGCCCCAAGGCCAGCCCCGAGCTGCTGGCGCTGGCCGAAAAGATTCGGGCAATTTTGGCGGCTTACAGCCCAGACGACCCCGCCGTGGCGGCCATCCGGGAGAGCCCTGCCTACAAGCAGGTGGCCTGGATCATTGAGGAGGGGCCGGTACAGTAACCGCGGCCGGCGCAAAACAAAAACGCCGCCCGGCGGACGGCCCGAATGATGAAAGGGGGCGGCCATGAAGGTCGTGATCCTTGCGGGGGGGCTTGGCACCCGCATCACCGAAGAAAGCTATTTAAAGCCCAAGCCGATGATCACGATCGGCGAGCAGCCCATTTTGTGGCACATCATGAAATACTACTCCGCCTTTGGGTTTGGCGATTTTATCATCTGCTGCGGGTACAAGGGGCATGTGATCAAGGAGTATTTTGCCGATTACTACCTGCACCGCTCGGACGTGACCTTTGATTTTTCGGCCGAAAACCGGATGACCGTGCACCAGAACATCGCGGAGCCCTGGCGGGTGACCCTGGTGGACACCGGGCTGAAAACCCAGACCGGCGGGCGGATCAAGCGGGTGCAGAAATACATTGGCGGCGAGCCGTTTATGCTTACCTACGGCGATGGGGTGGGCAATGTGGATCTGAACGCGCTGCTGCGCCAGCACCGGGCGTCCGGCAAAACGGTCACCCTGACCGGCGTGCAGCCCGGCGGCCGGTACGGCGTTTTGGAACTGGAGCAGGAAACGGTGACCGGCTTTCGGGAAAAGGCCCGGGAGGACGGCGGCTGGATCAACGGCGGGTTTATGGTGATGCAGCCGGAGGTGTTCGACGTTTTAAGCGCGCGGGAGGGCTGCGTTTTGGAGCGTGAGCCGATGGAAGCGCTTGCGCAGTCAGGCAGGCTGGGCGTTTACAAGCATGGCGGCTTTTGGCAGTGCATGGACACCCAGCGCGACCGGGGCCAGCTGGAGCGGCTGTGGAGCGGCGGCAGCGCGCCCTGGAAGGTGTGGGAGGAGCCGGTATGATCTCGGTCATCATGCTTACCTACAACCGCCAGGCGCTGGTTTCGCGCATGATCGAGAGCATCCTGCGCCAGACCCTGCGGGATTTTGAGTTTATCATTGTGGACAACGGCTCTGCCGACCGCAGCGGCCAGATCACGGACGAATATGCCGCCCGGGACAGCCGGGTGCGGGTAATCCACCGGGCGCGGGGCAGCATCAGCGCGGGGCGCAACACCGGGCTGGACGCGGCCAGGGGCGAGTACATCGCCTTTGTGGACGACGACGACTGGGCCGAGCCGGATTTTTTGGAATTTCTGCTCCGGCTGCTCACCCAAAACAACGCGGACGTCGCTATCTGCGGGGCGGCGGGCAAGGCCTTTGACGAAAAGCTGGTGATGGACGCCGAGCAGGCGATCACCGAGCTGCTTTGGCGCAAACGGTACAATATGGCGTTCCCCACCAAGCTGTTCCGGCGGGAGCTGATGGAGGGGCTGCGCTTCCCTGAGAGCAGCGTGTACGACGATATCGCGCTGATGTACAAGCTGTTGGCCCGGGCAAAGCGGGTGGCCTACCACGGCCTGCCCAAGTATACCTTTTGCCGCCACGGGGGCAATGTCTCGGCCTGGACGACCGACCACCGCCTGCTGACGCCCCAAACGCTGGACGAATACCTGGCGGTGTACCGGGCAAGGACCGTGTGGCTGTGCGAGACCTTCCCCCAAAATGCCGCCGCGTGGCAGTATTTTGAGTGGTCGTTTATGATCTCGATGGTGGAAAAGATCCACCGGCTCAAGATCGCCGGATGCGGGGGGCAGCTTGCGGGCATGACCGAGGAACTGCGCCGGCACCGGGAGGAGTTTTTGCGGGCTCCCCAGCTTTTGGGGTTTGAACGCGAGTGGATGGAGCGGTATATCCCGCAGGGAGGGGCGCCATGAGGCCGGCCGGATACCGCGCGGTCCAAAGCTGGTGCGCAAACCGGTTTACGCCGCAGCTTTTGCGGCAGGGCGGCCAGCTGGTTTTGTGCGGCCATGCCGTCTGCGACCTTGCGCCAACCGCCCGCATTACGCTCAAAAGCGACCTGGTGCTTGGCGCAAACCTGCGGCGGGGCAGCCGCGCGGAAAGCTTTTTGAAAATGCAGGAGCACTCGGCGCTGACCGTCAGCCAGCGGTTTCAGGTTTTTTATGGCGCCAGCCTGGAACTGTTTGCAAACGCAAGGCTGACCCTGGGCAGGGGCTATATCAACACCGGCGCGGCGATCGCCTGCGCAGACGCGATCACCCTGGGCGACGGCGTATTTGTTGCCCGGAACGCCTATATCACCGACAGCGACCACCACCGCCTTTTTGCCGAAACGGGCGAACAGTGCAATAAACCGGCGCCGGTCGTGATCGGCGACCATGTGCTGGTCGGGTTTGGCGCGGTGATTTTAAAGGGCGTTACGATCGGGGCGGGGGCGGTGATCGCGGCGGGCGCGGTGGTCACCCAGGACGTCCCGCCCGGCTGCCTGGCGGCGGGCGTGCCGGCCCGGGTGATACGGGAGGGGATCGTGTGGAAATAAATACCATCCAGGCGCTGCCCCAAAAGGACTGTACCGGCTGTGCGGCCTGTGCCAACCGGTGCCCGGCGGACTGCATCTCGATGCGCAGCGATGCGCAGGGCTTCCTTTATCCGGTAATCGATGCGCACAGGTGTGTAAAATGCGGGCTGTGCAGGGCGGCGTGCCCGGTGCTGTCCACCCCGCCCGCGGGGCAAAAGGATGGCCTGCCGGCCTGCTACGCGGCATGGTCCAGGGATGAAAACATCCGTTTTCAAAGCACATCGGGGGGCGTTTTTACCCACCTGGCCGGGGCGGTTCTGGCCCAGGGCGGCGCGGTGGCGGGGGCAAGGTACCGGGCCGATCATCTGGTGGAGCACGCGCTGATCTTCAGCGAAGCGGAGCTGGCCCCGCTTCGTCAGTCCAAATATGTACAGAGCGAAACCGGCCTGGTATACCGCGAGATCCAGCGGCAGCTGAACCGGGGCAGGCCGGTGCTGTTCGCGGGAACCCCCTGCCAGTGCGCCGGGCTGAAGGCGTTTTTGGGCAGGGACTGCGAAAACCTGTATTTGTGCGATTTTATCTGCCGGGGCGTTAACGCGCCCAACGTATACCTGGCCTACCTGCGGGAACTGGAACAGCGATACGGCTCGCCGGTAAAGCAGGTCTGGTTTAAAAACAAAACCTATGGCTGGAACCATTTTTGCACCAAGATCCTGTTTGAGGATGGGCAGGAATATCTGGCCGACCGGGAAACCGACCCCTTTATGCTGGGATATATCAAAACCAGGCTGAGCTGCTATATGCGGCCAAGCTGCTACGATTGCCATTTTAAGGGGATCAGCCGGCCGGTAGATATTACATTGGGGGATTTTTGGGGGGTGGAGGAGCAGCTGCCGGAGATAAACACCCAAAACGGGGTTTCATTGGTATTGATACAATCCCCAAAAGGACAGCAGCTATTTAGCTTGGCATCCCCAAAAACAGATGCATATCAGGCCGACATTTGCAAAGCGATAGAACACAATAAATGCGCCACAAAGTCAGCACAAAACGGATCCATGATCTACGAAAGAAGGTCACAATAAGCATGGCAGAAAAAAGTGCATTTTATGAGAGCCAAAGGCAGGAACTGCATCAAATACTTCCGCTTGATTCCCCTTTGTCTGCAAATGTTGAAGTATCCTCACTTTGTAATATTCGCTGCAAATATTGCCGCCACTCACTTGGCCCGTCTGAAGTAAAAAAGATACAAAGCCTGCACAATATGGATTTATCCTTATTTACAAGTATTGTCAAGCAGTTTGAGGAATTTCCTCACAAGATAAAAAAACTTGTAATTAACGGCGTCGGGGAGCCGCTATGCAATCCGGATTTTCCTAAGATGCTCGCTATTGCAAAACAGTCGAAAGCAATTGAGAAGGTGGAGTTTTTTACAAATGCCACGCTGCTTACGCCAGAACTCTCGCAGGAAATTATACAGACGGGTGTTGATCGAATAAAAATATCCCTGCAAGGGCTAAGCTCGGAAAAGTATCGTGAGATTTGCGGCGTTGATATTGACTATATCTCATTATATAAGAACATTCAATATCTTGCGTCTATTAGACAAAAGACAGAACTGTTTATTAAAATTATCGACATTGGCTTGGAGGATAATTTTCAGCTTTTTTTGAGCGAATACTTTTTTGCAGACAAGTTGTTCATGGAATATGTACAGCCTTGGTTTGCTGAGATAAATTATGAAAAGCTCATACAGCCTGTAAAATCAAAAACAAAAACGCGTACAAACAAATATGGCAAAGATGTAAACATACCCAAGGTCTGCCCCATTCCATTTTATCGCTTATATATAAATGCAGATGGAGATGTATATTATTGCTATTCAATCAGACGTCCTGCACCGGTTTTCAATTGCAGGGAAAGGTCTATCATGGAAATATGGAAGAGCGAGCAAAGAAGAGATTTTTTGCGTTCAATGCTGCGGAAAGAACGCAAATCAAATGAAGTGTGTTGTAACTGCACCATGATGTGTGATGCGGCATTTAGCGAAAAGGACAACCTGGACTTATACACTAACAACCTATTAAAACGCTTTTGTTGAGGGAGAGCCTTTATGAACGATCAAAAAAGGTTTGAGAATTTGTATGCACACAACAGGCACCAACTGCATGCGGTGGTTCCACTGAATACGCCTTATTCAGTGAACATCGAACCATCTTCACGATGCAATATAAAATGTATATACTGTGTCCATTCACTAACTTCCACGGAATTAAAAAATCAAGGCTACTCTGACAATTATCTCGGTGCGAATATGAATCCGGAGACTTTTCAATTGTTGCTGGATCAGCTTTGTGAGTTCCCGGATAAAATCAGGAGCATCACATTTGGCGGCGTTGGAGAGCCGCTGATGCACCCCAAACTGGCAGAAATGGTTAGAAAAATAAAAGAGAACAATATAACGGACAGAATCAACTTGATTACAAATGGATTATTGCTTTCAAAGAGAAGGTCTGCAGAATTGGTTGAGGCAGGGCTGTCAAGCATCAAAATATCTCTGCAGGGAATTGATGCGCAAGCATATTATGAAACATGTGGCGCTAGAATTGATTTTGACAGCTTTTTAGACAATCTCGGCTTTCTGTTCCAAAACAAAAAACAATGTTTAATAGGAATTAAGGTTCCTGATATTTCCCTGTACAGAGGAGCTGCTGCGGAGGAGTATCTGCAGAGAAAAGAGCGGTTCAGGGAACTGTTCGAAAACAAGTGCGACCGACTCGGAATTGAACACATTGTACCATGTTTTGCAAATGTAGATTACAGCAGGATCGAGGGGATGAGCGGGCATGTCAGTCGATACGATATACCTGAAAGAAAGGTTAAAGTGTGTTCCCAGCCATTTTATCGTCTGAACATTATGCAAAACGGTTCGGTTACCCTTTGCACAATGCTTGGTTTGCACGAAGAATGGATGAATATCCATCAGACTTCTCTTGTGTCAATTTGGAACAGTCCTTCGAGAAAGCAAAAACTCATTAAAAATTTGAGGAATGTATATGACGAGGAACTATCCCTATGCAAAAACTGCAATGTAAAATTTGATTTTGCATATGAAGAGGATATGCTCGACCCATATGCGGAAGAAATTATACGGCGGCTTGAGGGGTAAGTGTATCTGAGAGGAATCAAGATGAAGAATGTTAAGATAACAATATTTACTCGTGTTTATAATACAAAAGAGTATTTGAGACAATGCGTATCCAGTGTGTTAACACAAAGCTTCTCTGATTTTGAGTATGTCATAGTTGATAATGGAAGTACAGATGGCAGCAGTGACCTGTTGGAAGATTTTGCAGCTTCAGATAAACGGATTCAATTGATACGAAAAAAAGAAAACCGCATCGGCCCTTGGGCGTTGGAAATGACTATTGATTTGGCAAAGGGCCAGTATTTTACGGTGCTTGATTCCGACGACTGGTGGGAACCAAATTACCTGGAACGGTTGATTGGGTTTTTGGAGGACAATCATTTGGATCTGGCCGTAACAGGAACCTGCCAATACTTTGAAAAGACACAAACAAGCCAGGTGATGCGAAAACTGCAGTGCCCGATCATCTTATCGCAACAAGAGTTTGCGCAAAACTATCCATATCTCTGGACATTCCCCAGTACGGTTTGGGGTTCTATTATAAAAACAAAACTAATTTATAATGCAGATGTAACAGATGTTCTCTCTGCAAATCACTTCTATGGCGGAGATACCATGATCATGCTCCAATACATCAAGCAATGTTCCCGCATTGGCATTGACGATTCCGCCCTCTACCACTACCGCATCCATCCCAAAAGCATCAGTTACCAGTATAATCCCCGCCGGTTTGACGCAAACGTTGCCTACTACGAGCAGATCAAGGATTTTTTGGAATTGCATCATACCCTTGATGATTTTAAACAGGGATGGCTCCAGCAGGTGCATCTCAAGTCGATGGATGACACCCTGCGGGTGTTGGCGGACGCGAAGCTTTCAGAGGACGAGCGGATCGCCGAATGCGCCCGGATCGCCGCGCACCCGCTTACGCCCTTTGTGCTGACCAACGACTGCCCCGAGCGGGCGGACTGGTATATCCTGATGTGGCAGATCGTGCTTCGGGCCATGGACAGCGGCGCACTTTCGGGCAGCGAGAGCCTGCGCCGGACGCTGGAGCGCTTAGCGCCGCACTGCTGGCGCGGCATTGGGCCGGAAAACTGCGGCCTGTTTGCGAAAGAACCGTCCCTTTTGGAGGCCCTGGTCCAGGACGACGCGGCCCGGATGGCCGGGATCGTGATGGAATGGATCGCGCATAAGCGGTACGTTAAGCAGTACGACCTGGGCGGGCTTGTGTGCGGGCTGCTGCCGGCCGGCTCGCCGCTGCGGGGCATTGCGGACGCCCGCTTTTACATGAAATACGCGCCGGCCTGCAGGCTGATTTTGCAGGGGGAGCGGCTGGCCGCGCTGGACTGGATGACCAGCCTGCTGCTGGAACACGAAAAGCTGTATGACGGCGGGCGGTTTTTGGAGGTGTACCTGACCCTGGCCGCGCTGGAAGAGCAGACGCCGGCGTTTTTGTTTGGCAAGCTTCGGCAGGCAAGGCTGCTGCTGGAGCAGGGCCAGCGGGAGAAAAGCCGGGCGGTGGCGGATGAACTGGCCGGGATGGGGCTGGAGAACGAGGAGATGGACGCTTTGCTGCGCGATCTGGAGGCCGGGGTATGAACAAGCTGCTGCTTTACGGCCACGGCGGGGCCTACAACCATGGGGCGGAGGCGATTTTGCGGGGCAGCCTGCCGCTGCTGCGCAAGGCGGGGGTGCCCATCCTGCTCTCGACCCATTTCCCCGGGCAGGACCGGGAGTTTGGGCTGGACGCGCTGGTGGACCGGCTGATCCCGGCCGACCTGAGCCTTGTGCCGGCCGAAAGGGCGGCGGCAGGCTTTGCGCAAAAGGAGCGGGCCGCCGCCCGGATCTACCGGGAGGCGCTGGCCGAGATCGACAGCGAAACGGTTTGCATCGGCATTGGCGGCGACAACTACTGCTACCCCAACTGGCACCGCCAGAGCGTATTCCACCACACCGCAAAGGAGCGGGGCGGCAAGAGCGTTTTGTGGGGGTGCTCGATCCAGCCGGAACTGATCTGCGGCCGGATGGAGGAGGTTTTGCGGGCGCACGACCGCATCTACGCGAGGGAATCCCTGACCGCGGACGCGCTGCGGGCGCATGGGGCGGGGCCGGTGGTCCTGCGGCCGGACCCGGCGTTCTCGCTGCGGCCGGAGCCGGCGGCGCTGCCGGAGGGCTTTGCGGGCCGGGCGGCGGCGGTGAACCTGAGCCCGCTGATGCTGCGGCGGTCGGGCCGGCTGCTGGAGCATTTTGCCGAGGCGGCCCGTTTTTTGCTGGGCAAGGTGGACACGCTGGTGCTGCTGCCCCATGTGCTGATGCCGACCGACAACGACCAGGAGGCGCTGGACGCGCTGCGGGCCTGCCTTTCGCCGGCCGAGCGGGCCCGCACCTGCACGGTTCCCCGGCAATGGAACGCGGCGCAGCGCAAGTATCTTGTTTCCCGCTGCGAACTGCTGGTCTGCTGCCGCACTCACGCCTCGATCGCGGGCTATTCCTGCGGGGTGCCCACCTTAGTGGCGGGCTACTCGGTGAAATCGCAGGGGATCGGGAAAGACCTGGGCATGGAGCAATGGGTGCTGCCGCTGGAAGAGAGCGAACGGCTGCCGGCCCTTACCGCCGCGCTGTGGGAGCGCCGGGGGCAGGTGCGCGCGGCGCTGCAGGGCCGCTTTGCCGGCGGGGCGGAAGAGTAAAACGACCGCAGGGCAAAAATTATACGCAAAAAAGGGAGCCGGCAGTGTTTTACAGCTGCCGGCTCCCTTTTATTTTTGATTTTCCCATAATGGGGGCCTGGGGGGCGGGCCCCCCAGATCGGCTAATTTCCCGCGCGGCGTTACTTCTCCGCCTGGCCGCTGGAGACCTGTTTGTCGGCCTGGGCAAAGGCGTCGCGCAGTTCCTCGATCATGGGCAGGATCTCCTCCAGATGCACCGCGTCCTTGTAGGTATTGGCAAGGGTGATCTTATGCATAAAGAAGTCGTACAGCTGCTCTAAGTTTTTGGAGATCTCGTACTGCATCTCCAGCGTTTTGTTGAGATGGCTGATGATGCGGGTGGCCTTTTGCATACTGGCGTTGGCCTGCCCATACTCCTTTTGGGCAAGCGAATCTTTTGCGTAATGCAGCTGCTTGATGGTTTCGTCAAACAGCTTGAGCAGCAATTCGCCCGGGGTCATGGTCATGATGGACTGCTGCTGGTATCTCTGGTACGGATTTGCCGGCATGGGCTTGCTCCTTTACATCTCGCGCCAAAAGGCGTATTGTCCCGGCAGGGCCGCCGGGCGGTTCTTAGTACGAGAACTGCTGCGCCAGCCAGGCGCTCTGGCTGTTCATGTTCTGGATCTGCTGCTCCATGGCGTTGAACTGCTTCCAGTAACGGTCTTTTTCCTGCTCATACTGGTCCTTGAGGCGCTCGATCTTTTCGTCGATCTTCTTGATCTGGCTGTAAAGGGTGTTGTTCTTCTCGGTGGACTTGCCCTTGACGCCGGCCAGTTCTACCAGGCTGCCGGGGCTGCCCGAGGAGGTGTTGGCCACCGACTTGATGATCTCGTTGACCCGGGAGGCCGCGCCGTCCACCGAATTGGCAAAGAAGTTCATCACGCCGGTGGGGTCGCTGGCCAGCATCTGGCGCAGGGTGGCCTCGCCGTCCTGCCCAAGGGTCAGCTGGCCGCGGGTGGACCAATCGCCGGTCTCGATGCCCAGCTGGTAGATGGCGTAGCCCGAACTGTTGGTCTCGTACCACACCGAGCGCATATCCCGCAAAAAGCCTTCCAGGATGCTGTCCCGCCGCAAGAGGCCCTCCTTGGCCTTTTCTTCCCACAGCTCGATCTGCTTGTCGCTCATTTCCTTGCGCTGGTCTTCGGTGAGGGGGGCGTATTCGCGGTAGTTGGCGTCCTCGTTGAGCAGGTCGTTGATGGTCTTGACCAGCTTGTTGTACTCGTCAATAAAGGTCTTGATCCCATCCACGATCTTGTCGGTGTCGCGGGTCACCGAGATGCTCTCGCTCTCGCGCCCCATGATCGGCTTGCCATCCGAGCCGACCAGGTTGCCGTTTTCATCAACGCCCACGTTGGCAACCCGGTTGTTGTTTTCATCGTAGGCCACCGCGCCGGCAAGATGCTTGAGCACATACCCATCCGGCACAGGCGCGTCCAGCGAGGGCACACGCTTGCCGTCGCCGCTTGCGTTTACGGCCACATACTGGCCGTCGCTGGCCCGCTCGTAGCCGTCCGGGTCCACCCAGCGGCCGTTGACCGACTTCCACTCGCTGCCGTCCTCCAGCACCAGCCGGCCCTTCCTTGTTTCGCCGGTCTCGGGCGAAACGCCGGTAAGCTCCACCGTGAGGCCGTTGTAGCTAAAGACGTTGCTGCTGCGCTCGGTAAGCGCGCCGTCAATGCGCACCACCGCGTTTTTGCCCTCGCTTACCTGCGCCCCCGGCTGGCCGCCGGACATGCCAAGGGTAAGGCTGGTCGTGCCAAACAGTTCCTTGGTCTGGGCCTCGCTGCCGATCTGGAAATTTTTGATCGGCTTTTCGGCGGTTACCACCAGCTTGCCGTCCGTAAAGGCCAGCTTGATTCCCAGCTCCTTTGCCTTGTCCGAGGCGTCCACCGCGGCCGCAAGGCCCTCAAAGGTGGTGTCCTTGTCAATGCCCAGCACATCCTCGGCCCAGTCGCCCAGGCCCGCGTCCGACAGCTTGGTGCTGCCGCTGATAAGGTTGGACATCTTTTCTTTGGAGACAAAGCCCAGCGCCACGGCCAGGTTCCCCTCTTCGGCCAGCTTTTTCAGGGCGTCCGCGTCCTCCAGGTTTTCCGCCTTGGTGGCCGGCAGGCTTACCGAGGCGCCGTTGCGCACCGTAAAGCCCAGCTTGCCGCCCTCCTCCACCAGTTCGATGGCCTGCACGTCCACCAGGTTTTCGTCCGGGGTGGTGCCAAAGGTCTTTTCCAGCTGGCTGTTCAGTTCCTTGATGATCTCCTCGCGGGTGTAGCCCTTGCCATCGGCCTTGGCCGGCACCGAGAGGGTGTAGTCCTTGCCGTTGACCGTGAGCGAGAAGGAGCCCTTTTTGACCCCATCCGTCCCGATGTAACCGTCCGCGCGGGAGGCATTCAGCTTGCCGCCGGTGGTCCAGGGGCTGCTGGCAGCGGTGCTGCCCGCGGCAAGCTGGCCGTCCGCCCCGCCGCCCAGCAGCACGTTGAGCAGGTTGCCCTTGCTCTGGCTAAGCTGGATGCTGTGCCCCGCGCCCGAGTTGTTGGAGGTGAGCACAAAGGTGTCGTCCAGCGGCTTGTAGGTCAGGGTGACCCCGGCCTCGCTGGCGTTGATCCTGCGCATTACAAGGTCGATGTCGTCGTCCTTGGAAAAGCTGAACTGCACCCCGTTGATCTCAAACTCAAACTCGCTGCCCTGCAGCGGGGTGGCCGCGGGCATCTGCGCCAGGGTATCGTAAAGGCTGATGCGGTTGCTCTGGCCGTTGCGCAGGCCCAGCGCCGCCAGCACTTCCTTGTCCTGCCCGGCATACACCACCAGCTTGCGGCCGTCCACCGGGGTGGTCAGGCTCAGGCTGCTGCCCTCCTGGGTCACCTTGACCGCGCCCTTGCCAAACTGCTGGTCCAGCGCGGCGGCCAGGGTATCCCGCACCTTGGCGCTGACCAGCTTGCCGTTTTCATCGGTCATGCCGGTCACGTCCAGCGAGACAGTTTTTTGCAGCCCATCGTCCAGCGAAACCGCAAAGCTTAAGGTGGGGGCGAGGCTGACCTTGCCCGAGAGGGTGCGCTCGGTTTTGGCCACGTTGGCCCGGGCCTCGCTGCTGGCGGTAAGGCCCAGGGCGCTCATTGCCTCCTTGGTGGAATTGGAGGAAACGCTCAGGGAGCGCTCGCCGTCCTTGGTTACGATCGAAAGCTGCCCGCTGCTGATGCTGACATTGGCCTCCAGCCCAGCCTGCTCCTTGAGGGCGGCCTGCACCGCGCTGGCAATGCCGTTCGCGTCCGGCTTTTGGATGAGGGACCCATCGGCCGCCTTGAAAAAGCGGTTGAGATCCACCTTGACCTCGGTGGGGCCCTTTTCGCCCCCCACGTTGAAGGCGATGGTGCGGTCGGCCTTGCGCTGGTTATCCAAAAGGGTCTGCAGGGCGGCGGCGTCAAAGCTGCCGGCCAGCCGGCCGCTCACCGGCAGGGCCGAGGTCATCCGGTAGCTGCTGGCAAGCTGGTGCACCTCCAGCGAGACATTGCCCGAAGGCGCGGTGCTGGAGGCCGTGACCTTGAAGTTTTTGGAGTTGGTGGCAGCCGACATGGTGTTGTAAAGGGCGCTGTTGGTAAGGCTGCCGGCCGAGGTGGAAGAAAAATATTTGCCTTGCAGGTCGTTGATCGAGCCGATCAGGTCCCGGTAGATCTCCTGCTTCCACTCGGTCTGGGTCTTGAGCGCCTCCTGGGCGTCGATCTTGCTCTGGGTGCCGGAGAGCATCTCCTTGACGAGCGACTCGGTATCCAGCCCGGAGGCGAGGCCGGACATGCCCTTGGAACTGCTGCTGCCATAGGTGTAGGTACTGCTGGTGTTGATGTTCATAAGGCGTTTCCTCCTGTTTTGGAAAGGGTATGGCGGGCAGGCCGCCCGCGGTGCAAAGAACGGCAGGCCGGGACCGGATGCCGGGTCAAACGCTGCCGGTAAAGCTGCTGGAGGGGGAGGCGGGGGTGTAGTAGCGGGCCGCGTGGGCGCCCGCGCTGCGCCCCACCGTGCGGATCTTTTGCAGGATGCGCTGCTGCATATTTTGCAGCCGGGCCACCGCCTGCTGGTCCAGCTGGGCCAGGCGGCAGGCCGCCGCCTGGCATTGGCCGGCAGCCTCCCGCAGCGCCGCGGCTTCGGGGGAGGTGTCCTCCGGCGGGGGAAGCCCGGGCTGCCCTTCGGGGCCCATCAGCCCCTCCAGCTCGTCCATCAGGGCATCGCGGCGGCAAAAAAGGCTTTCCAGCTGTTCCTCGGGGCAGGTGAGCAGTTCGGTGGTAACGGCTTCCAGCTCCAGCAGCCGGGCATGGGCTTTTTGCAGGGCCCCGGTATATGCTGTGATCTCCTGCATCAAAAGGCCCTCCTTTTCTTTGCGGCGGCTCAGCGGATCGGATTTGATCTGGGTCCTTTGTTTTCTTATCCCACCGCTGCTTTTTGCGGCGGATCGAATGATGTTCAGGCCCTTTTATCCGCCGCCCCGGCCCACAGGCCGTGCGGGGCTGGTATTTTCCCGCTCGGTATGCTATGCTTGATAGCAGAAAAAGCTGTTGCGGGGGGTGGGTGCAGGATGCCTGCACAGGAATATTTCCACGAGTACGAGAACATGGGGGTCAAGTTTGACGCGGTGCTCAAAACCGTGTCCGGCAAGACCATCGAGATGGGCCGGGGGGTGTTTTCGGCCGAGAACCACAGCGTGGATTTTGAGAGCAGCTTTGTGCCGCTGTTTTCCATGGGCACACGGCTGCAGGTTTTCCGCATCCACGAGGGGGCCGAGGTGCACCGCTTTGAGGGGGAGGTGTACCTCTCCTCGCCGCATATGCTGCGGCTGGTGGAGGTGGAGGACGAGATCCTGCCCGGCGCGGCGCTGGCCTTTTTGTATTATGTGGACCTGGACGGCACCGGCCACGCGGTGATCAAAAAGCAGGAACGCCGCTTTTTAAAAACCCGCACCATCGAAACCCCCATCGACTTTGCCATCAGGGTGCACGCGCTCTCGGTGCGGGAGATCAAGTTCAACGTGAACCTCAACATCGAGCTGAGCCCCGGCCAGCCGCTTACCCTGCGGCTGCCGGGCGGGCCCCGCATCCAGAGCCTGCCGGTGCTGGTGCGCCAGGCCATTGTGTTTGGCACCGAGGCCAACTGCTACCGCTGCCAGATCCGCCGCCTTGCGCCGGACAGCCAGCGCCGCCTGCAGGAGTATGTAAAGGGCCTGAGCCTTGCGGCGGGGCAGCAGCAAAACCTATAAAAAACGGCGGCCGGACGGCCCGGCCGCCGGAACCCCTTTTTATATCCTGCTGTTAGGATGGAAGCTCGTTATTTGATATTGCGGGAAAGGTCCCGCAGTACGGCGGCGGCGGCAGTGCCCGCCGCCGATTTGTTTTCCTGCAGGGTCTCGTACAGCTCCTTGCGGTAGACCTTCATGTCGGGCGGGGCCTCGATGCCAAGCTTGATCTTTTCGTCCGAAATATCGGTTACCTTGATCTCGATCCGGCCGTCGATCACCAGGGACTCCCCGCGCTTGCGTGTTAAGATCAGCACGTCCCATCCTCCTTTTGCCCGGCAAGGGGGTGCCGGATGGAATACGGCTCCTCCAAGATAAGCTGCATCGCCCTGCCGGTGGTGCAGTTGACCACGATGGGGCTTTTGAGGTTGACGGTGGAATCGTAATACGGATCCCGCAAAACGGTGAGCGCCCAAAAGACATAATCGCCCTCGCCCAGCGCGGCCGCGGCGGACGGGGGGAGCGCTGCCGCGTAATCCGGCAGGATGTCGTGGGGGTTGGCCAGCACAAAACAGACCATCGGCTCGGCCACCGACTGCAGCCAGATAAAATGGGGGTCGAATTCCGGCTGGCGGAGGAAGACAAATTCGCGGCAGTCCTCAAATCCAAAAATGGGCTCCACGAAGGTCACAATGTCAGCCTCGGCAACTTCCACAGGGCCAAAGTCTCTGGTAGAAATGGTCATACGATCCCAAGCCCGCCTTTCTGCTCTCAAAAAGCGAATTTCTGTTACACAATATTCCACGCAGCAGCGTCATGCTGCATGGTAAGGGCCGGGCCGCGTTTTGGGCGGCCCCGCCGGCCGGGAATCAGGCGGTGGCGTCAAAGCCGGGCGCCGAGCTTGGCGGCACATACCGCGGCTCGCCCAGGTACTTGATCTCCACTTCCGGCTTTTGCAGGATGTTGATGCTGAAGCTGCCCGGGGTGTACTCCATCAGGTTCTTGGCGACCTCCCAGTCGATCTCCACGCTGGCCGGCTCAAAATCGAGGCTCTGCTCATTGGGCTGCCAGGAGATGTTGTAGGGGGCGGGGATGAACATGGTGTAGGTGTCCGGCTGCTCGAGCATCTTCTGCTGCACCAGCTGCGGGATGGTAACGCCGTCCTCGATGTGGGCCATCTGGTTGCCGAACTCGGCGGCCTCACGGGTGGCGCGCTGCGCCCCGGTGCGGCCCTGGCGGGCAGCCTCCCGAGTGTACTCGTCCATCGTGCGCTGGTTCAGGCTGGCGCGCAGCTCGGTGCCGTCCAGGCGGACCTCGATGTTCTTGGAATCGATCCGCAGGCTGGGATCCGAGATGTCCAGTTTCCCGACCGGATTGTCCGACTGCTTCATCTGCAGCCGGGCCGACTCGATCTCAAATTCCCATTTGAGGGGCCGGCTGGTGATTTCCAATGCTTGACTGATCATAGTTTCACGCTCCTCATGGCGCGGCAGATCGCCCGGCGTCCCGGGCGCTGCCATTTGATCGGCTCTGACGGACCGTCACGTCTTGCTCCGGCCCTTGGATTTGTCAGGGCTTTGAAAAGAGCCGCGCCCCGCCCCGTGGCCGGGGTGGGGGTAAGCCCTGTTCAACAAGGGAAGGGGGCTGGCGGCCTTGTCCCCTCAAAGAGGGGGGCCGCCGGGCCGCTGTGGGCTTTACCGCAGGTAGTCCAGCAGCGAGGAGGGCAGGATCTGGCTGCCCAGGGCCAGCACCGCCTGCCAGGAGTACTCGATGTCCTTGAGGTTGATCGCCTCGTTGGCGGGGTCGGCGGTCATCAGGCTGTCCTCCAACTTTTCCATGCCGTCGATCTCGGTCTTGAGCCGGGTGATCATGCTCTCCAGCGAGTTCGCGCGGGTGTCCACATCGGTGCGGGACATCCGCATGGTATCGTTCATCTTGGTCAGCTGCATCTGCATGGCGTCCAGCTGCTTTTCCGAGTAGCCGGGGGCCAGCAGCTTTTCCACCTCGCTGATCATGTCGTAGATGTTGTTGCAGATGGTCTGCTGGTCATAGGCGCCGTTGTCCAGCGCGATGCCGTTTACAAAGCCGGTGTGGCCGGCCAGGTCCAGCCCGATCACGTTGACCTGGAAGGCGGTGCGGGGATCCACGGCGGTCTCGGCGCCCCGGTCCACCGTAAGGCCCAGGCCGGTGTCAAGGTAAATTTCGCTGCTGTAAGGCACCGGGGTGTTGGGCACCGTTGCCATGTCCAGCCCGACGTCGTTGCCGGCGATATTCTCCACCGACGCGGCGTTGGCGCCGGGGGTAATGCTCACGGTCAGGGGGCCGGCGGGGGATCCGGCCGCTTTTTTGGCGGCGTCGCTGGTGTCCAGGGCGGTGGGGAGGGTGGCATTGCTGGCGGCGGCGCCCTTCCAAACAAAGCTGAGCTTGCCGGTGCCGTCATCGGTCACGGTGTAAACGTCGCTGCCGATCTTTACGCCGTCGGCGCCGCTGGCGGTTACCAGGTCCGCCGTAAGCTGCGCGCCGTTCATGGTAAAGTCGCCGGTCGCATTGCTGGTGATGGGGTTGGCGTCCGCCCACTTGACCCCATCCCAGATCTGGATGGCCTGGCCGCCCATCAAAAGCTTGCTGGCAACATCGGTGGCAGCGCCCGCCGTGGCCGCCTTGACATCGGCGCTGAAGCCCGAAAGGTCGGCGCTGAACTCGGGGGGCTGCTTGTTGCCGTCGTAATAATACAGGCCGTCGTTGTGGTAGTAGTTGACCCCGTCGGTGTAATAGCGGCTGTCCTCGGCGTACTTGGCGTCGTCGGCCGCGGTGCCCACCAGGCCCACCTTCTGGCCCTTGTAGATCTTGCTGACCTCCACCCCATTAAAGAGCAGCCGGTCGTTTTCGTTGACCGTAAAGGGGGCCGACTTGTTGTTGGTGCCGCCAAACAGGTATTTGCCGCCGTACTGGGTGTTGAGCTGCTGGAGGTATTCCTCCTTGAGGTTGCCGATCTTTTTCTGGATGGCGGCCAGCTTCTCCTCGGTGCGCACGCCGGCGGCGCTCTTCATCTCCTCCAGCACGTCCTGGATGGTGCTGTCCATCGAGCCCATCACGCCCCAGCCGGCGTCCAGCTCCTTGAGCAGTTCCTCGGCGGTGTTCTTTTGCTGGATGGCGGCGTAGCGCATCTCCTGGGTGTTCATGGCCCGCGCGCCGGCCGCCACATCCTCCGACAGGTCCTTGAACCGCAGCCCATCCTCCGAGCGGCGCAGCGCGTCGGCGCGCTTGCCCAGCACCCGGTTGAGGCTTGCCTTGTAGTTGCGGCTTACCGTCCTCTGTGCAATTCTCATAACGGTCTTCCTCCGGTATGTTCTGTGTTTGTGCTTTTGGCCCGCCCGGGCCGCGGCGCGGCTTATGGGGCGTTACAGCCCGACCTTGCCGGTGCGGTTGATCAGCACGTCCAGCGCCTCGTCCAGGGTGGTCATCAAACGGGAGGCCGCCGACAGCGACTTGTTGTAGAGCATCAGGTTGGAGGTCTCCTCGTCAACGTTCACGCCGGCCACCGAGTCCCGCCGGTCCTCCAGGCTGGTGGCCATGGCGCTCGAGGCGGTATGGCGGCCCTCCTGGTAGCTGATGTCGGTGCCAAGGGTGGTGCCGATCTCCTTGAAGTAATCCAGGAAGGTGATCTCCTCGGCGCTCTTGGCCCCGCCCGGGGCGGTAAAGTCCATCTTGGCCTCGTTGAGTTTATCCTTGAGCGAGAGGATGTAGGTGGTATCCAGGATGCCGGGGTCGGTCATGATGTAGCTGGCGTTGCCGGCCCACTCCGGGCTCACCGAGATGTTGGCGGCGGTAATTTCGTCGCTGCCGTCGGTGGTGCCCACCAGCTTTTTGTACCCCTCCGACAGGTCGGTAAAGGAGTTGGGGATGCTGTTGTTCATCACCTCGGCAAACTGCCGGGCAATCGCGTCCAGCTGGTCCTTGTAATAGCGCACGCCCTGGTTGGCGGTCTCGCCCTTGAGCAGCATATTGTTGCCGCGGCCGTTGATGTAGTCGTTCGAGGCCTTGAGCGAGCCGGTGGTGATCTCGCTGGCGGGCTTGCCGCTCGAGAGCCAGCGCAGCGAAACGATGCCGGTCTCGTCGCTGACGGTAAAGTCCAGTGTCTCGTGCTTTTTGCCCTGCACCACCGTTTTGCCGTCCACGTCCAGGGTAACGGTGCCGTCCACATTGTGGGTCACGCCCAGGTTGGTCATCTTGGACAGCTCGTCGATCAGCACGTTGCGCTCGTCGTACAATTCGTTGGGGCCGTACCGGGCGTCGTTGCCAATGACCCCCGAGTCCTCCATGATGACCTTGTTGATCTGGGCCACCTTGGCCAGCTTTTCGTTGTACTCGTTTACCGCGACCTCCATGTCGTAGGTGTGCTGGGCGGCCACCTTGTCAAGCTTTTCGTCCAGCAGCTGCAGGGTCTGGGCCATGCCCTTGACCGCGGTGGAAACGATGTTGGCGTGGGTGGGGGAATCGGGCGAGCCGGCAAAGGTGTCCAGCGCGTCCCGCAAAGCCATCAGCCGCCCGCGCAGCCCCTCGTCGCCCTCGGCGTTGAGGATGTCCAGGGACTTCTGGATGTCGGTGAGGATGTCGGCCGATTTTTCGTAGTAGCCCACGTCCCCGTATTCCTCGCGGTAGCGTTTGTCCAAAAAGCTGTCCCGCTGCTGGGAGATGCCCACGATGTCCACGCCCTGGCCGGCGATGCCCACCTTGTTGTCCACAAAGCGGGAGGAGTACCGGTCCTGCGAGAGGGCCACCTGCTCGATGCGCTGGCGGGTATAGCCCTCCGAGTCCCAGTTGACCATGTTCTGGCCGGAAATATCAATGCCCTTCTGGGCGGTGGTCAGGCCCTTTTTTGCGGTTTCAAAGCCTAAAAAGGTAGGTCTGATCATTGCTGCTTCGCCTCTCTTTTTTATCTTGCCGCCCATCCCGCGGCCGGCGGCCGCAGGGGGCGAAAAAGGTTTTAATACTGCGCCTCAAACACGGCGGAGGCGCCGGCGCCCCGCTTGGCGCCGCCCTTGGCCGGGGGCGCATAGAGGTTTGTCTGCGGGTCGATGCGCTCGGTGCGGATCGAGCTGATCCCCTCCTGCGCAAAGCTGAGCGCCTTTTCGTTGAGGAACTTGATGTCCCACACCGCGATGCGGGTGCGGCGGAAGAGCGCTTCCATCACCGGCCGGTCCTCCTCGGCAAGCACGCGCAGGATGTCCGCAAAGGAGGCTTCCCCAAAGCCGGCCTTGCGCTGCAGCTCCATCCGGCGCTGCTCCATCTGCTCAAGCTGCATCACGCCGGACTGCAGGCCCGCCATCGCGTGGGAAAGGCTCTCGGCGTCAAACGAGATCAGGGCGCTGTACCGGTCCTTCTGGTCCTGGGCCATGCTCTCCAAAAAGGTGGCGTACCCGTCCAGAAAGTCGGCGTATTCCTTGAGGGCCGGGGTCATTACAGCATCCTCCAGCCCATCATGGCGTCTACCAGACGGTCGGTGGGGATGTGGTAGCTGCCGCCCTGCACGGCGGCGCGCAGCTGCTCCAGCCGCCCGGCGTCGGCCGGCTGGCTGAGGCTCTGGGCCTGCAGCGCGGCGGTCTTTTCGATCTCGGTGCGCGGGAAAGCGCCCGAGATCTGCAGCTGGTCGGTATTGCCGCTGCCCGCGCGCAGTTCGGCGGCCGGATGGTCATCGGTTAAAAACGCGGCCGAAAACGCACTTTTCTCCACCGTGCCGCGGCGCGGCGAGTAGGGGCGGTAAGAAGTAACTTTCATAACGAACCTCCCGAGCTTTGGGGCGCAGCCGGCGGGCATCCCCGCCAGGGCAGCCGAACCCCTTTTAAGCTCTCTTACTTTTCTATTCGCCCGCCGCACAAAAAACTAAACACAAAAAAACCCATCATTCAAAGGAAAATCACGGCCTTTGCAGGGCCCTGCCGCCCCCGCAAAGGCCGGCTGCCGGCGCGCTTTTGCGCACCGGGCAAACCGGCCCAAAAACAGGATTTTTTGTTTGGGCGTTTTCCATCATTGCCTTTGCGCGCGCAAGTAGGTATAATAGGTAAGGACAAACTGTTTGGCCCGGGCCCTCCCGCGGCCCGGCGGGGCCCCCTGATGGCCGGCCCGGCGGCGCTGCGCCCTTTGCGGGGGCCGGGCGCAAGGCGCAAAAAATACCAAAACACAACACTACAACAGGAAGGCGGCACCGCTTTTATGGCAACTGTACTCTGCGTTTCCAACCAAAAAGGGGGGGTGGGCAAAACCACCACCAGCAACGCCCTCACGGTGGGGCTGGCGGCCCGCAAAATGCGGGTGCTGGCGGTGGATTTTGACCCCCAGGGCAACCTTTCCTTCGGGCTGGGGGCCCAGCGCCCGGCCGAGGACCAGCGCACCATCTACCAGCTCCTCAAAAAGGAAACCAGCTTTTCCGAAACGGTGCAGCATATGCCCGGCGGGTTTGACGTGCTGGCCGCAAACCTGCTGCTCAGCGCGCTGGACATCGAGTTTACCGGCGCCGGGCGGGAGTTTTTGCTGCGGCAGGCGCTGGCCCCGGTGGCGGCCCGCTACGACGTGATCCTGGTGGACACCCCGCCCGATCTGGGCCTGCTCACCATCAACGCCTTTACCGCGTCGGATTATATCATCATCCCGGTCTTGTGCGACATGTACAGCCTGCAGGGGCTCATCCAGCTTAACAGCACCCTGCGGCAGGTGCGCATGCGCAGCAACCCCGGCATCCAGGTGGCGGGGGTGCTGCTCAACCGGTACAGCCGCCGCGAGAGCATCAGCCGGGTGGTGAGCGAAACGGCCGGCAGCATCGCTCAGAGCCTGGGCATGCCGGTGTTCGACACCGTGATCCATTCCAGCGTGGCGGTGACCCAGGCCCAGGTGCAGCAGGAGAACATGCTGCGCACCGGCCGGCGCAGCCGGGCGGTAAGCGACTACCGCCAGCTGGTGACCGAACTGTTCCGGCGGGAGGTGCTCAAAGCAAATGGCTAAAAAAACGGCAAAAAACAAGGATACGGTAAGCACCGAGCGGCTTTTCAGCCTGCTGATGCCCTCGGGGGACGCCCAGGAGTGCATTCCTTACAACGCCCAGCCCGAGCCCGAGCCGCCCCCGCCCGCCCCGGCGGGGGCCGAAAAGCTGGACCAGCTGCGCAAAAAGCTGGCGGACGTGACCCAGAGCCCCCAGCCCGAACCGGAGGACGGCATTGTGCTGGTAAGCCTGACCGAGGCGATGGTGGCCGAGCGGCTGGACCCCGCGCTGGAAAAGCTGGGCTGCTGCCGGTGCGACCGCTGCAAAAAGCGGGCCGCGGCCCTGGCCCTCAACGAGCTGCCCCCCAACTATGTGGCGGCCCGGATGGAGCAGATCGAGGCGCTTTTGCTGGTGGGGCCGGGCAAGGAGGTCACGGCCGCCATCAACCGGGCGGTCATGCGGGTCAAGGCCACCCCGGACCACGAGCGCAAATGACTGCCGCCCGCCGGCTTGCGGCCGGGCTTGCGGCGGCGCTGCTGGCCCTTTTGCTGGCGCCGGACGCGCTGGCCGCCGGGCCGGGGCAGGCCGCGTTTGGACCGCCTGGCAGCGCGGCCAGCCAGCGCGCGCCCCGCATGCCGGCCTCCGGGCCATCGGGCAGCACGGCCGCCGAGCCGCCCGACCCGGCTTCTGACCCCGCCGGCCCGCCCGAGCTTGCGGCCGAGAGTTACATTTTGATGGACGCCTCCACCGGCCAAGTGCTGGCCCAAAAGGATCCGGATTCCCTGCGCTACCCCGCCAGCACCACCAAGATCCTGACCCTCGCGCTGGTGCTGGAGGAATGCGGCGGCGATTTTTCGCCCCTGCTCACGGTCAGCGAGGGCGCGGTGGCGGCGGTGGGGCCGGGCTCCTCCAGCATCTTTCTGCGGCCGGGCGAGACCCTGACCTTAGAGGACGCGGTCTGGGCCGCCCTGCTCAAAAGCGCCAACGACGCGGCCAACGTCCTGGCCGAGTACGCCGCCGGCAGCATCGGGGCCTTTGTGGCCCGGATGAACGAAAAGGCGGCCGAACTGGGCCTGCAGAACACCCATTTTGCCAACCCGAGCGGCTACCACGACGAGGCCCATTACACCACCGCCCGGGAGCTTGCCCTCCTCACCCGCTGGGCGCTCACGGTGCCCGGCTTTGCCGAACTGCTGGGCGGGGTGAGCCACACCATGCCGGGCAACCCGGTGCACCCGGCCGAGCGGCAGATGGTCACCGACAACCAGCTTTTGCTGGGCGATGTGCCCTACCAGGGGCTTGTGGGCGGCAAGAGCGGCTGGACCCCCGAGGCGCATTTTACCATGGTGGAGATCGCCGCCCGGGGGGGCCACACCCTGATCGCGGTGACCCTTGCCTGCCCCCGCAAGGCCGACCGGTTTGCCGGCTGCGCCGCCCTGCTCGACTACGGCTTTGACCAGTTCGTACCGGTGCAGGTAACGGCCGAAGGGCTGGGCATCCCGCCCCTGCCGGTGGTGCGGGGGAGCGAACGGCTGGGCGAGGTGCCGCTGGACGCCGCGGCCGAGCTGCTTGTGCCGGCAGGCGAGACCGGCCCGCTCTCGGCCGAATACCTCGGCCCGCCCGCCTACGACCCCGACGAGCCCTTTGCCGGGCAGGTCGCGGTGTATGCCGGCTCGGGCCGGCTGCTGGCCCTTTTGGAGGCGGCGCCCCGGCAGCCGGTGCTGGAGGGGCTTTTGCAGACCGCCTCCAAGCCCCCGTGGGACAAGCGCGGCCTGCAGCCCATCATGCTGATGGCGCTTTTTATCGTGTTGGGCGCAGTGCTGCTCAGCCAGGGCGCGCTGCGGTTCGACACCCTGCGCCGGGACGCCGCCCGCCGCCGGCTGCGCCGGATACGGGCGCGGGGCCTTGCGCGGATCGAGGCGCTCGAGCGCGCCGCCCATGCCGACGAGGCGGACGGGCCGCAGGACGCCGCGGCGCAGGAGGCGGCAAGCCCGCCGCCCCCCGGCGCATCCTGAACCCGCCGCCCTTTGGCCCGTCTTAAGCCCGCCGCCCCCCGGCCCGCGGTAAGCGGCATGGGACTTTTGCAAAAAGCCTGCCCGCCGGCGGCCGCAGCCCCGCTCCCGCGCCCCGGCCTCCAAACTCGCGGCGGCCCTCGCGGTTTCCCCCGCCCCATCCCCGCCAGACCGCGGCGGCCCCTGTGGTTTTCCGCCCGGTCCCCCGGCCGCAGCCCCGCCAAAAGCCATTTTTTGCGCCCGCCGCGCATTTTTTGGCCGGACGGGGTTAAAAACCGCAAAACGCTGACGAATAATATTTTATAGATAACCAGCGCCTTTCGAGCCGCAGCGCTCTATTTTGCCTTGTAAGGAGAGGACAGCATGGAAGAACCGAAACGCTCTAACATCCTTCTGGAATCCGGCACCAACGAGCTGGAGGTTTTGGAATTCAAAATTGCCGACCAGCTGTATGGCATCAATGTGGCCAAGGTAAGCGAGATCATGGTTGCCACCGGCACCAAGCCGATGCAGAAATCCCATCCCGACGTGGAGGGCATCTTCCGCCCGCGGGACGAGATCATCACGGTCATCGACATGGCGCATTACCTGGGGCTGCCGCCCTCCGAAAACCCCGAGCGGGACATCTTTATCATCACCCGGTTTAACCAGCAGACCTTTGCGTTCCATGTGCACTCGGTGGTGGGCATCATCCGCATCTCCTGGACCCACATGCAAAAGCCGGATAAGCTCATCTACGGCGGCAACGAAGGGGTGGCCACCGCGGTGGCCGAGTACAACGGCCAGCTGATCACCATCCTCGACTTTGAAAAGATCGTTTCCGAGATCTGCCCCGAGACCGGCATCCAGTTCTCGGACATCGAAAAGCTTGGCGAGCGCCAGCGGCGGGATACCCCGGTGCTGATCGCGGAGGATTCGATGCTGCTCTCCAAGATGATCATCGAGTCGCTGCACCGGGCGGGCTATGTCAACACCATCAAGACCGACAACGGCCAGGAAGCCTGGGACTACTTAAGCGAGATCAAGGACAGCGGCGACGAGATCTCCCAGCATGTGGCCTGCGTGGTCTCGGACATCGAGATGCCCCTGATGGACGGCCACCGCCTGACCAAGATGATCCGCGAGACCCCCGAACTGCACACCCTGCCGGTGATCCTCTTCTCCTCCCTCATCGACGAGGAGATGCGCCGCAAGGGCCAGCAGCTGGGTGCCAGCGCGCAGATCTCCAAGCCCGAGATCGCAAAGCTGGTCACCCTTATCGACCAGTTCACCGCCCTCTAACCCCCCGCCGGCCCCAAAGGCAGGGGCCGCATCACAGCAAAAAAGGTTTTGGCCGCCCAAGGCGTTTTGCCCTGGGCGGCCAATTTTTTTGCAAAAATGAGCGATGGAGGGTTATAATTTTTTGCCCGCCGGCAAGAATTTATTGGAAATTGAATCCGGCGGCGCCGCTGCCTCGTATTAAAGGGCAGAACGCCGCAAAAAGCAAAAGCGGCGGCTTTGCAAAAAAACTGCCGCAAAGGCAGCGGTGAGATAAGAAAATTCGATCCACCGAAAAGGAGGGTTTGCTGATGGCGCGGGAGTTTATGATGCTCAGCCAGGCGATGATGGCTGCGCTGTTTGTGTGTTGTTTGTATCAGGGCTTTTACACCCTGCTGACCCTGGTAAAAAAGCCGCGCTATCCGGCGGCGGAATGCAGGCGCCGGTACGCGGTGCTGATCTGCGCCCGCAACGAGCAGGCGGTGCTGCCCGAGCTGCTGCGGAGCATCCGGGCGCAGGATTACCCCGGCGGGGCGGACGTCTACGTCGCGGCCGACAACTGCACCGACGCCACGGCCGCCGTGGCCCGGGCGGAGGGCGCGGTCTGCTTTGAGCGGTTTGACCAGCGGCAGGTGGGCAAGGGCTACGCGCTGGATTTCCTTTTGCACCGCATCTGGGCACTGGGCCGCCGGTACGACGGGTATTTTGTGTTTGACGCGGACAATCTCTTAAAGCCGGATTTCATCCGCCGGATGGACGCGGCCTTTGGCCCGGAATGCCCCATCGTTACGGGCTACCGCAACTCCAAAAACTACCGGGGCTGGATCGCGGGCGGCTACGCCCTCTGCTTTATCCGGGAGGCCCGGTACCTCAACGCGGCCCGCATGATGCTGGGCACCAGCTGCACCGTGACCGGCACCGGGTTTTTGGTCAGCGAGGAGGTCCTGCGCCAGGCGGGCGGCTGGCCCTGGCACCTTTTGTGCGAGGACTTCCAGTTTTCGGCCGAGCAGATCCTGGCCGGCCGGCGGATCGGCTACTGCGCAGACGCCGAGTTCTTTGACGAACAGCCCGAGAGCCTGGCCGCCAGCATCCCCCAGCGGATGCGCTGGTGCAAGGGCTTTATGCAGGTGGTAAACCGGTACGGCTTTGCCATGGCGCGGGCCGCGCTGCGGGGCAATTTTGCCTGTGCCGATATCCTGCTGTGCAACATGCCCATGATCCTCTTCTCGGCCCTCAGCCTGCTCTTTGCGGCGGCGGCCTCCATCCTTTCGGGGCATCCGGCGGCCCTGTTCTCCACGGTGGGTGCCATGGCGGCCGGCAGCTACTGCTCGCTTCTGGCCATGGGCACCTTAGCCGGCATCACCGAGTGGAAGCACATCCACGCATCCGCCGGGCAAAAGATCGCCAGCTTTTTTACCTTCCCGCTCTACATGGCCACCTACCTGCCCATCGCCCTGGCCGCCTGCTTTGCCAAGGTGGGCTGGACCCCCGTGCGCCACACCGTTACCGTAAACCTCGAGCAGGTGCAGGCCCGCAGCCGCAAAACAGCGTAATTTGGGGCAATTCCAGGGGGCGCGCCCCCTGGACCCCCCTTTTGGCCGCATAAAAAATCCATGCGGCGCCCTCAAAAACTGGCATGGCAATGGCACACAGGCACAAATGGAAGCCTGCACACAGCCGCCCCGGCGGGCGCCCTCCCTTTTTGAGAGGAGGGGCCCCGCCGGGGCGGTTTTTGCGTTTGTTTGCCGGGGCCATGCGCCTTTATCTTTTCTGTCAAGGCGTCCGGTTTGGCAAATTTTGCCTGCGAGGGGCGCGCATGGCTTTTGGGGCCAGCCCCCTTACCGCCCCAGCCGGCTGCGCAGCCTTTGCTGCAGCTCCTCCAGCCGCTCCCGGTGCTGCACATGCTTCATGGCCGGGAAGGCCCGCAGCAGCCGCGCCGCGCCAAACAGCCGGCTGTCCAGCAGCTGCCCGCGCAGCAGATCCCGCCTTGCCTCCAGTTCGGCCCGGCTGCCGGCCAGCTTCTGCCGGCCCTTGCCTCGATGGGGGTGCAGGGGCTGCTGCGGCAGACCGGCGTGCAGTACCCCCGCTCCTGCCTGTCCAGCAGGAACCTGTACAGTTTTTCGTCCAGGAACAACATCATCATGGTCATGCTGAATCGGATGGACCTGCGGTATGTGCAGGCCGTGCTGGACGAGGATCCCGATGTCCTGGAGTTCATGGACGGCTCCCATCCGCCCTATACCATCGCGGCCAAGGGGCAGTACAGCGATGCCCGGACCAGCGCGGAAGAGCAGACCGAGGGTTGCCTGCGCATCGTCAGTGAGATGCTCGAACGGCTTAAAGACCTGGGCCTGTATGAGGACGCCGCAATCATCCTCACCGCCGACCACGGAGTCTCCCCGGTGGACCGAATCCCCCTTGACCGGGCGGTCCAAATCGGGCAGGACGCATCCGATTTTTCGACTTGGGAGGTCATTGGCACCTACCCGATCACGGAAGCTTTCTTCTGACCGGCGCCCGGAGGGAAAGCCCTGAGGCCGGGATCCGCTGCCCGGGGGACGCTTGCTGTAGACAGGTTTTTGCCTGGTAAGCGCTCAGCCGAAAAATGGGGCATCCACCGGCTCGCTTCCGATCAGCTCCCAACTGGAAAAATCCGAGGCGTCGGTTCCCACCCGGTAGATATAAAGGGTCTTTTCCCGGGAATCCGGACCGACCGTTTTATAAAAGAACCGCTCCACTGCCTGGCCGGGCTGGACCTCGTCCAGTGCGGGGCCATAGGCCGAGTAATCGAGCCCGGCGTTTTTGAGCACGGTGGCCCGGATATTGCTGTTGGACACCGGGGCATCGCTGGTGGCAAATGGGGTACCCTCGCAGCCGGCCGGCTTGTAAAAAAGGCCGATGCGCACGGCATCGCTCAGCGGTTCCTCAAACGAGAGGGCGTGGCCGTGATCCGCGGTGATGATGATCGCCGTGTCCTTGTAAATACCGGCCTCCTTCATCCAGGCAAACAGTTTCATCAGGATGCGGAAGCACCCCTCCGACTGTATCAGGGGGTTGGTTGTGGTGTCGCTCCTTTGGCCGTCCCTGCCCAGGGTATAGGGGTGGTGCGCACCCTCCATGTGGTAGAATTTAAAGCAGTTCCGGTCCAGCGTTACCTGCGCGTTGGCGATCCCCTCCCAGTAGGCAGCATCGTCAAACCGGTAAATGTCGCTGTCTGCGGCGGTTTGGTTGTTGATATCGCCGGTATAACTCCAAAAAAAAGGCTTGAGCGCAATGGGTGCGTACCGGTAGGCCGACAACTCCAGCAGGCTTTTGACCAGCGAGGGCGCATCCAGCTGGTCCTGCGTCCCCACCGCATTCCACACATACCGCGCTGCGGTGCCATCGTTTCCAAACAGGGCCCCCAATTCCCCATAAAGGTCCACCTCGTAGCCGGCGTTTGACAGGTCCAAAAGGAGGTTTTGCCCGCTTTGCGTCCAGGAGTTGGCAAAATACTCGGCGGGCGGCGTGTGGTAAACCCCATCGCTGTACCCGGTAAGGATCGCGTTGGCGCCCGGCCGGGTGCGCGCAAAGCTGGAGATCGCGTTGGTATATTGGGTAAACCCATCCAGCGAGGCATAGATAGCCGGATCCTGCGCCTCGATACCCGCGGCAAACTTGTAATCGAACTCATCCAGCAGGATCACCAGGATATTGCCCTGCCGGGAAAACTCGAACTGATGCGCGGCCGACAGGTACGATGCCGTGCCCTCCTGCGTTTTAGGAGCCAACAAACCCGCAAGGGCCATAGAAGCCAGCGCCGCGGTTTGCATCAGCACAAGCAAGGCACAAACGGCGCTGATAGCCTTGCGCCAGAGCGGCTTGCTGAAGTAGTGCAGGCAAAGCACACAAAGCAGCACCGCACCCCAGCCCAAAAGGTTGCCCAGCATTGCAAGGGTCTCTTTTTCCCAGGCGATGCCCTCGCCGTTTAAAAGGCCCAGGGTACCGTTAAAAACATTGCCCTGAAGGTAAGCGCCAACCGTTATTGCAAACAAAACGGACAAAGCGTAATTAAAAAACCGCCCCCGCAGCACCGAAAGCAAAAGGGTAAGCCCCGCAAAGCCCAGCAGCGCAAAAATAGCCATCAGGCGCACGGCGTCCCGCGCGGAAAAAACCAAAAAATCCTGGTTGTAGGCAGCCAGTTCCACCGGGCCAAAAAAGAACACCGTATAGCAAAAGGCAAACGCCGCAAGGGCCGCACGCCACAATCGCTCTTTCCAGGGGCGCGAATCTTGCAGCAGGGCCTGGGACTTGCGCAGGAAAGCAGTTTGGCCCGCCCCAAGTTTTTCAAGTTGCATTGTCATAAATAAAGTCTCCTTTTTTGATTGGCTGCGCCAAAACGCCCGCCGCACCTTACTTGTAAGAACTGTCCAGCGCCTGGAGTTCGCGGTAGGTATCGATCTCGGTGACCGAGCCGGGCGCACAGGGCCGTACCGCAATCCGGTAGTTTGCGCGGAAATGCCCCAGCGGGGCCTCGTCCCAGAACCGCTGGCTGCCGCCTGGCATCTCATAGAGCGCCGCCACATCCCGGGCAAGCTGCGCGCCGTCCTTTGCGTCCCAATAGGTAATGTCGTGCATCAGGTAACCGCCCGAACTGCCCAGCTGCATCCCGGTTACAAGGCCGTTTTTTACGCTCAGGCACCAGTCGTCGGTCTGGCCAACCGGGATGCCGATGTAATTGGTCTGGTATTGGTAGCGGGTAATGATCCCGGGATCGTGGATCAGCAGGTCGGCGTCGCAGAGATAGGCGTTCTCCATCCAGGACCGCACACACATGGCCGAGGAGATGTTGTTGGTCTCGTTGTAGGCCGGGTTGTCCAAAAAATGGATCATGGGGTATTTTTCCAGCAGCTGGTCAAACTGCCCGGCAAGGTACCCGCGCACCATGTGGATCTCCCGGATGCCCGCATCCAGCAGCGCGTCCAGCAGGCTGTCGATGATCCGCCGGCCGTGGATGGTCACCAGCGGCTTGGGGGTGGTCAGGGTCACCGGAACCAGGCGGGAGCCAAACCCCGCGGCCAGGATCAGCGCCCGTTTTACCCGGTAGGGTTCCAGTGCCGCCAGGCCCGCCTCGGTGATACGGCCGTCCCGCAAAAGGCCCCTCTGGCCCAGCGCGGCGGCAGTCTGGTTCACCGTACCAAGCGAAAACCCAAGCGCCTTTGCCAACTCGCGCTGGGTAAACGGCCCTTTCCTGCGCTCAAGCAGGGCCAAAAGGTCAAACTGTTTTTTGGAAAGCAACAACCATCCCATCCTCTCCGGCCGGACGCGGCGTCCGCCGTTTGTTCAATACATGGCACATTATACAGATTTTTGAACAAAAAGCAAGACCCTTGGGCCTTTTTGGGATCGCAGGGCGGGAAAGGGGAGCGGGGAAGGGGCAGCTTTGCGCGCCGTTTGCCCGCACCTCACGGCTTGACGCAGGCGCTGGAATGTTATAAGATGGGTCTTGCACCCGGCTCTTGCCGGGCTGCCCGCAAGAACCCTGCGCGTGTCCAGGCAGGCAATACCCGCATGGTTCAATAAAGGAGTTGGAATTTTTATGAAAAAGATCATATCCTTTGCCTATTTCTTCTGCTGCTTCATGCTGCTCTTTTCGGTCACGGCACAGGCCTACATCGACCCCTCGGCCATGACCTATATCATCCAGCTGGTCGCGGGCGTGGCCATTGCCGCGGGCGCGGGCCTGAGCTTCTATTTCCGCCGGCTCAAGCGCAAGCTTTCGGGCACAAAAAAGGGTGCGCCCCCTGCTGCCGAAACCCTGCCGGACGACGACGATTTCGGCCTGGGCGATTATGAGCTGGAGCAGGACGGCCAGGGCTGAGCCCGGGCCCTGCCCCAGGCCGGCGGGCACGCCTGCCCGCCGGCTGTGGCCGCTGCCGGTTTTGGCGGCGGCCATGCTGTGCGCGGCACTGGTCAGCGCCTTTTGGGTCGTGGCGGCATATGTCCCATCCGGTTCCATGGAGCCGGGGCTGCCGGCCGGCTCGCTGGTGCTTGGCTGGCGGGGGGCTTACCGGCAGGCGCAGCCGCAGTGCGGGGACGTGATCCTGTTTGAGCATCCCGGCCTTACCAACGGCATGCTGGTAAAGCGGGTGATCGCGCTGCCCGGGCAGTGCGTTGAGATACGGGCCGGCCGGGTCTATCTGGATGGCCTGCCCTTGGACGAGCCGTATTTAAAAGAACCCCCCGCCGGGGATCTTGCGCCCCTGACCCTGCCGGAGGGCTGTTATTTTGTGTTGGGAGACAACCGCGCCGCCTCAAAGGATTCCCGCTTTTGGGAGGACCCATTTGTCCGCCGGGAAGAGATCCATGCCCGGGTGGTGCTGCGGCTGTTTCCGTTTGCGGCGCAGCCGCAGCTGTAAAAAACGATGGCCGGCAAAGGCGGCGAACGCGCACGCGGGCATTCTGCCGGCCGGATAAGGGATGTGATCTTGCAGGATGCAGCTTATCAGTACGATCGTTGGCACGCCGCTGGGCTGGCTGATGTACGGATGTTACCAGCTGTTTAAAAACTACGGCCTTGCGATCATCCTGTTTACCCTGATGACCAAGGTGGTGCTGTTTCCCATCTCGCTGCTGGTGCAGAAAAATTCCATCAAGATGGTGCGGATGAAGCCGCAGCTGGATGCGCTGCGCTATCAGTACGTGGATGATGCCGACGCCTTTTTGGATGCGCAGACCGCTTTGTACAAGCAGGAGCATTACAGCCCCATGGCGGGGGTGGTGCCGCTCCTGCTGCAGCTTCCCATCATTTTTGGCCTGCTGGATGTGGTATATAATCCCCTTAAGCACCTTTTGCACATTGCGCCCCAGCTGCAAACGGCCTTTACCGAAACCACCGCCCAGCTGCTGGGCAAAAGCGTGGAACAGCTCGGCTCCACGGCCCAGCTGATCGTGGTGGAGCAGGTACGCGCCATGCCCGAGGCCTTTTTGGCCATCCCGGGCGGGGAGGCGGCCGTTGCGGCCATCCAGGGGCTGCGGATGGATTTTTGCGGCATCAGCCTTGCCGCCACCCCCCAGATCGCGGTGCCGGATGCTGTGCTCCTGATCCCGGTGCTGGCGGGGCTTTCGGCGCTGGTGATGTGCTGGGTGCAAAACCGGATCAATGTTTTGCAGATGGAGCAAAGCGCCCTTTCCCAGTGGGGCATGACCCTGTTCATGATCGCCTTCTCCTCTTTTTTTGCCTTTATCGTGCCCGCCGGGGTCGGGCTTTACTGGATTTTTGGCAACCTTTTTTCCATCCTTGTGATGGTGCTGGTCAACGCGGTCTATTCGCCCAAAGAGTACATCAACTATGACCTGCTGGAGGAGATGAAAAGAACCGCCGCCGAGGAAAGGGCGCAGAAAAAAGAGAACGCGGCCCTTGCCAAACGGTACTACAAGGAGTTTTTTGATCCCCAAAACCTCAGCGGGATGCGGCTGGTCTTTTACTCGGAGGGCAGCGGGTTTTACAAATACTACAAGCAGCTGATCGAGGCGCTGCTGCAAAAGAGCAGCCTGACCATCCACTATGTTACCAGCGACCCGGGGGACGCCATTTTTGAAAAAAAGGAGCCGCGCATCCACCCCTATTACCTGGACGAGACCCGGCTGATCTCGCTGATGATGAAGCTTGAGGCGGACATTGTGGTGATGACCACCCCCGACCTTGAAAAATACCACATCAAGCGCTCCCGGGTGCGGCCGGATGTGGAATATATCTTTGTGGACCACGGCTGCACCAGCGACAATATGGCCTACCGGCCGGGCGCGCTGGACGCCTTTGACACCGTTCTGGCCTACGGGCGGGAGCAGGCGGTAGAGATACGCGCCATCGAAAAGCTGCGCGGCACCAAGCGCAAGCGGATCGTGGAATGCGGCTACGGCCTGATCGACGAGATGACCGCTGCCTATGCGGCCATGGAAAAAACCGGGCGGGACAAAAAGACCATCCTGATCGGGCCGTCCTGGCAGTACGACAATATCATGGACTCCTGCCTGGATGAGCTGGTAGAGGCGCTGTATGGCAAGGGCTACCGCATCGTCATCCGGCCCCATCCGCAGTATATACGGCGTTTCCCGGCGCGGGTAAAAGAGATCATCAACCGCTACCGGGACCGGTTCTCGGAGGATTTTGTCATCGAGACCGACTTTTCTTCCAACGTGACCGTTTACACCGCCGACCTCGTGATCACCGACTGGAGCAATATCGCCTACGAGTTTTCCTTTACCACCTGCAAGCCCTCGCTCTTTATCAACACCCAGATCAAGGTCGTCAACAACGATTACGACAAGATCCCGCTTGTCCCCTTTGACATCACCGCCCGCTCCAAGGTGGGCCGTGAGCTGGAAAAAAGCGAGGTAAAAAACGCCGCCGCCGTGGTGTCCCAGCTGCTGGCCCATCAGGAGGAATACCGCCGGCAGATCGAGGAGATCCGGCAGCAGCATTTTTACAACCTCGGCCGCAGCGGCGAGGTCGGCGCCGAATATATCCTGCGCCGCCTTGCGCGCAAGCCCCACGGCCAGGAACAGCCGGGCTGAAAAGGGCGGCCGGCCGCAAGCCTATAAAACGCGCCCCGGCGGGCATCCTCCCTTGTGAGGGAAGAAGCCCCGCCGGGGCGTTTCGTGGATTTTTGGGCCTGCGCCTTATCTTTTCGCCGCAGGAAGGATCCCTGCGGCTGGGAGGGGGTCCAGGGGGCGCGCCCCCTGGAATTGCCAATAAGCCTTACCGCCCCAGCCGGCTGCGCAGCCTTTGCTGCAGTTCCTCCAGCCGCTCCCGGTGCTGCACATGCTTCATGGCCGGGAAGGCCCGCAGCAGCCGCGCCGCGCCAAACAGCCGGCTGTCCAGCAGCTGCCCGCGCAGCAGATCCCGCCTTGCCTCCAGTTCGGCCCGGCCGCCGGCCAGCTTCTGCCGGCCCTCGCCCAGCGCCGCGGCAAGCTTTTCCTTGCCCTCGTCCAACTCCTCGTCCGCCGCAAGGGCCGCGCTGCCCAGCCGCAGGGCCATGGCGTCGCTGCCCCGGTGCAGCGCCTCGGCCACCCGGTCCAGCTCGCCCAGGCTGCGGTTGAGCCCCACGATCGTGCGCACGGTCACCGCCGCGTCGGCCAAAAACACCAGGCTCAGGGGCAGCGCCAGCGCCGTGCCCAGCCGGTGGGGGATCGCCGCCACAAACTGCGCGATCATCGGGTGCACCAGCCGCACCACCGCCACCACCCCCAGCCCCCACAGGATGCTGAAGGAAAGGCAGATGTACCCGCCCAGGTTAAAGGGCTTGTCGGAGTAATCCCACCAGGAGGTGTGAAAAAGCTTTTTCAGCGCCCAGCCGGTCACAAGCTCCAGCGCGCTGGCCACCGCCATGCCGCCAAAAAACAGCAAAAACAGGTTGTGGGCCAGCGGGGCGGTAAACAGCAGAACCAGCACCATGCCCGCTCCGTAAATGGGGCAGACCGGCCCGTTCAAAAAGCCGCGGTTTACCAGCTCGCCGGTGTTCACCGCCACAAACGCCACCTCCGCGCACCAGCCAAGAAAGGCGTAGAGGATAAAAAACCAGAAAATGTCGTAGAGGCTGATGGTGATCCCCATGCCTGCTCCCCCTTTTTTTAAAGATAAACGGCCGCGGCCCCCATTGCCGCGGCCGTCCCTGCTTTGCCTGCCGCCCGTTCAGCTGCCGCCGCCCCCGGCCATAGCCTGCCGTCGGGTGACACTGCCGCCGATCTGTGGTACAATAGGGCTTGCCGCCGGCGCATCCCGGCGGCCTAAAGGAGGCGGCTCCCCTATGACAAGGCCCGCGGCCATCCCCCTGCGCGAAAACATCCTCCGGCTCTGCCGGTTCTGCCTTTGCTGGCTGTGCATCCTGCTGTTTGCGGGGCTGGCTGTATTAAATTTGCTCCGCACAGCCTATTTTGAACTTTCGCCCGGAGGCGAGGCCACCCGGAACGAACTGGTGTTCTACCGTGCCGACAGCCCCCTTGCCGCCCTGCTGGTGCTGGGCTGCGCCGTGGCGGCGGCAGCCTGGCTGGCCCCCTTGCTGCGCAGGCTGCCGCCCCGGCTGCTGGAGGCCGGCGTCCCGCTGCTGCTGTTTGCCCTCAGCGCCCTGTGGGCCTGCTCTGCGCGGGTGCTGCCCAGGTACGACCAGCTCTATGTGCAGCAGGCGGCCCTGCGCTGGATCGCGGGGGATTTTCAGGACTTTTTGCCCCGCGAATATCTGTTTATGAAGGCGCATCAAATCAGCTTTACCTTGTTTTTGGAGGGTTTTTACCGGCTGTTTGGGCCAAACGCCACCCCGCTGTTCGGCATCCTCAATGCGGCGGCCATCGGCTGGACCTTTTGGGTGCTGGGGCGGCTGTGCAGGCTGCTGCTGCCCGCCGCTACCCGCCAGGGCAGCTGGTTTTACCTGTTTTCGGCCGGCTGTTGGTGCGCGCTGCTCTTTTCGCCGTATTTGTATGGCAACAGCCTTTCCGCCGCGCTGGCCGTTACCGCACTCTGGCAGCAGATCCTCTGGCAGCAGGGCGGCAAAACCCGCCATATCCTGGCCAGCGGCCTGTGCATCGCGTTGGCCATCCAACTCAAATCCTTCAGCCTGATCATCCTGGCGGCCCAGTGCATCCTGCTTTTGCTGCACGCCCTGCGCACAAAGCGGCGGCAGGCGCTGGGCTGGATGCTGGCCCTGCTGCTGCTCTGGCAGGGGGCCGGCCTTGCCGTACATAAGGCCATGGAGCTGCGCATCGGGTATCCGCCCAATGAGGGCGAGCCGATGGTGGGCTATCTTGCAATGGGGCTGATGGAACCGTGGGAAGGGTTTTATGCGCCCGGCTGGTACAACGAGTTCAACTCGAATGTTTACCGGGATCATGATCTTGACCGGCAGGCCGCCTCCAAAGCCACCCTCGAGGTCATCCGCGGGCGGCTGGATACCTTTTGCCATGACCCCCGCTACGCCGCCTGGTTCTTTTACAAAAAGACCTGCTCCCAGTGGGCCGACCCCACCTACCAGGGCTTCTGGATCAGCTACGGCTATTTTGAAGGCAGGGAGGACGTAGACCCGCCCTACCCCCTCTGGCTGGAGGATGTCTTTTCCGGCCGGGGCCATCAGCTGCTGGTGCAGCTGATGGACTGGTACCAGTCCATCGTGTGGGCCTGCGGGGCGGCGTTCCTGTTTGCCCGCCGCCGCGCCCTTTCGCTGGAGCAGCTATTGCCCGGCCTCTGCGTGCTGGGCGGGTTTTTGTTCCAGCTGTTCTGGGAGGGAAAGGGCCAGTATGTGCTGCCCTATTTCCTCTTAGCCCTGCCCTACGCGGCCGCCGGCTTTGCAATGCTCACAGCCGCCGCCCGCCGCCTTTTGCCGGCCGGCGTGGCCCTGCTGCGCCGGCAAAAAAACGCCCCCGGCGCCTGAAGCCGCCGGCGGGCTTTGCCGCCGTTTTCAGCAGGGCCCTGTTCCCGCCGCGGCCGCCCTTCGGGCGGCAGCGGCGGCTTTTTCAATGGCTGTCCGCCTTGCGAGCCCGGCGGCCAGCTCCTCCTCGCTCACCGCCCGCTTTACCGCGATCAGCGCCTTGGTGGGGATGCCCTCGGCCGTAAACATCGCCTCGTGCTCGGTGCGGATGTTCCAGGCCGGCTCGTTGGCGTGCAGGTCCCGGGTCTGCCAAACCACCTCGTAGCCCGCCTCGGCAAAATAGGCAAGGCTGTCCTCAAACAGGGGGCCGTCGTCGGTCTTAAAATACACCTCGCCCCCCTCCCGCAAAAAGGCCCGGTAGGCCGCCAGCTGGCGGGTGTGGGTCAGCCGGTGCTTTTTGTGCCCGGCCTTGCGGTTCCAGGGGTTGCAGAAATTGATGTAAATGCGGCTGACGGCGTCCTGCGGGGCAAGGGCCCCCGCGATCCGCTCGATGTCCAGCCCCGTAATGAGCACATTGTCCGGCGCAAGCCCCTTTTGGGCGTAGGCGGCCTCGATCTTGCGCTTGGCCAGCACCAGCACCTTGTCGGTAATATCAATGCCAAGGTAGTTGGTTTCGGGGTGGGCGCTGGCAAGCTGGGCCAAAAAGCCCCCCTTGCCGCAGCCAAGCTCCAGCTGCATCGGCTGGCCCGGCCGGGCAAACCGCCCCTGCCAGCCGCCCCGGCATTCCAGCGGCGCGGCAGCGTAAAAGGGGCAGGCCAGCAGCTCGGCCCGGGCATAGGGCTTAAAGCGCATCCTCATGGGGCGGTATGCTCCTTCCAAAAGGCCTCAACCGCCCCGATCCCGGCGGCCGCAATGCTGCCCTGCACCAGCCCCGGCTTGCCGCCGCCCCGGCCGTCAAAGGCCTCGTTCAGCGCCCGGCCCAGCGGCCGCACATCCGCACCATCCCCGGCCTGGCCCAGCGCGTAGAGGTACCCGCCCCCGGCGCTGGGGCTCAAGGCAGCGCAGGGGGCATCCGTTTTTTCGCACAGGGCGCAGCAGAGCCGGCGCACCCCGTCCGGCGCAAGGCCCTCGCAGACCAAAAGCGGCGCGGCGCCCGGCCGGATCTCCGCGGCAAGGCGGGCAAACAGCTTGTTTTCGGCCGCCGCAAGCCTTGCCTTCAGCCCCTCGTTCTCCTCGGCCAGCCGGTGCACGGCGGGGGCGATCTGGTTGGCCTTGGCGCTCAGCAGTACGCTGATCTCGTTGTGCTCGGCGCATTTTGTGCGGTAGTCGGCAAAGGCCCGCCGCCCGCAGGCGATGGTGATCCGGCTGCCGCGCTTATAGTTTTGCAGGCTCAGCACCTTGATGACCCCCACCTGCCCCGCCCGCTCCATGTGGATGCCGCAGCAGGCGCAGCGGTCGGCCCCCTCGATCTCCACGATCCGCACCGGGCCCTCCAGCTCCTTTTTGCTGCGGTATTCCATGGCGGCCAGCGCCTGCGGCTTGGGCCAGGAAACGCGCACCGGCATATCCGCCCAGATGATCACGTTGGCCTGGTATTCGGCCTCGGCCAGCTGCTCGGCCGTGATGGGGATGCTGGTGTCGATGGTCACCGCCTCCTCCCCAATATGGAAGCCGACATTCTCGGCCCCAAACAGCCGGTGCAGGATGCCCGAGAGGATATGCTCGCCGGTGTGCTGCTGCATCGTGTCCACCCGGCGCACCGGATCGACCTCCCCGGACACCTCCTCGCCCGGCGCAAGCGGGCCGTCGGTCAGGTGCAGGATGCGGCCGTCCTTTTCGTGCACGTCCAGCACCCGCACCCCGCCCAAAACGCCCTGGTCGGCCGGCTGGCCGCCCCCTTCGGGGTAAAAGGCGGTGGCGCTCAGGGCAACGAGCCAGCCCTGCTTTGCCTGCTCACAGCTGAGCACGCGGGCGGTAAAGTGGATCATCTCAACGTCTTCGTAATAGAGCCTCCGGGTCTCGCAGTGTAACGTGTCCATCATCATGCAACAGCACCCTTCCCCCGCCCGGGCGCTGGGCCCCAAAGGGCCCCCTCCCGGCGCGGGCAGTAGCGCGGAAGGCCGCCCAAACCCGCCGGCGCGGCCCCGCTAAAATTATGATACCGGCCCCCGCCCGGCTTGTCAAGCGCGGCACCCATCCCAAATGCGCGCCGCGCTGGAAAAACCCGGCGGGATATGGTATGATAAAGCCTGTATATGATCAGCCCCTGCGGGGCGGGCGGCCGGGCGGCGGACGCGGACCTTATCTCAGGCTCCGCGGCGCTGCTTTTGACCTGCCCGCCGCCTGGCTGGGCAAAAAAGGAGGTGCGGGCCGTGCGCAAAAACAGCAGACCCATACGCCGGCTGCTGGCGGCCGCCCTGGCGGGCTGCCTTTTGGCGGGCTGCGCCGGGCGCGAGCTTGCCCTTTTGCCCCAAAGCCCGCCGCCCCAAAGCGCCCCCGCCCCCACCGAAACCCCGGCCCCGCAGCCCCTGCGCATCGCCTGCGAGGCCCCGCTGCCCGCCGGGTTTGAGGCCCTGCTGGAGGCCTATGCAGCCAGCCAGGCGGCCGGAGCCGTGCTGCTGGACCCGGGCGACGCCGGCGGCAGCCCGGACCTTGTGCTGCTGGCCCGCCGGCCCAGCGTACAGGGGTATCTCGACCTTGCCCAGGATCCGCTTTTTACCGTGCTGATCCAGAATGCCGCCGCCCTGCCGGGGCAGGATCTTTCCGGCCCCTGCCCGGCGCTGCCCCTTGGTTTTGGGGGCTATGGCTATCTGGCGGACGAAGAACTGCTCAAAGCCCTGCTGGGCGAGGGGTTCGACCCCGCCCTGCTGCAACAGGCCTCGAGCGCCGAGTGGACCGGCTTTGTGCAGGCGTTGGGCGGCTGGATCGAACAGCCGGCCGCCCAGCCGGTGACCCTTGCCGGCCAGGAGTTTACCCTGCCGGCCGAGCCGCCGCCCGCCGCCCAGGCCCTCACCGGGGTGTTTGCGGTGCCCGCCGCCGAGCCGGACGTCTTTGCCGGCAGCGCCCTGAGCCCGGTGCTCTGCACCGCCTTCCGAACGGCGGGCGAGGCAAAGGCGGATGAGGAACTGCTCACCGGCCCGCTCAACAGCCTCTGGAGCGCCTTCCGGCTCGAGACCGGCTGGATGGCCGGGCCGGAGGGGCCGCTGGCCCGGGGGGACGAGCGGGCCGCCGGCCAGACCCTTGCGGACGCCGCCGGGCTGGTCGCGGGCGGCCGCGCGGTTTTCTGCCGGGCCTTTACCGGGCGGCTGCTGCCGCTTCTTCCGGCCGAACAGGCTGCCCGGATGCTGCTGGCGCCGCTCAAATACCCCTTTGACGAGACCGACCTTGCCCCAAACGCCGCCTATACCCTTGAGCAGCTGGCCGGCTGGCCGGTGGTGGGCACGGCGGGCTGGCTGGCCATCCCCCAGGACGCCGGCGAGGACGCCCGGGCCCGGGCCGAGGGCTTTTTGCTCTGGCTTTTTGCCTCGGCGGAGGGCCAGCGGGCGCTTACCGGGGGTATGGGCCTTTTGGGCATCGCGGGGGGCGAACCGGGCAGCCCGGCCCTGCAAACGGCGGCCGATGCGCTGGCCGCCGGCGGGGCCCTGCCCGACCTTGCCGAGGGCTTTGCGCCCGCCGCCCACCTGCAAGCCAGCGAGGCGCTGGCAAAAGACTGGCTGCCCCAGGCCAGCTGGAACCCCTACCAGCGGGCGGGATACACCGACGCGGTGCTGGCCGCGCTGGGCGGCGCGGAATAAGGCGGGCCGCCGGCCCCTCGGGGCGGAGGGCGGCCTTTTGATAATCCCTTTAGGATAGGAGCGGAACTTTTTATGCAAGCAAAACGCGAAAGCGGCATCCTCATGCCCCTTGCCAGCCTGCCCGGCCCCGGCGGCATCGGCTGTTTTGGCAAGGAGGCCTATGCCTTTGTGGATTTCCTCGCGCGGGCGGGGCAGGGGGTCTGGCAGCTGCTGCCGCTGGGCCCCACCGGCTACGGCGACAGCCCCTACCAGAGCTGTTCGGCCTTTGCGGGCAACCCCTATTTTATCGACCTGGACACCCTGGCCGAAGAGGGCCTTTTGCAAAAAGAGGAGTACGCGTCCCTGCCCTGGGGCAAAACCGAGGCCGAGGTGGACTACGAGGCGGTGTACACCCACCGCTTTGGGGTGCTGCGCGCGGCCTACGCCCGCTGGAAGGCCCGCCGCCCCCTGCCCGGCTGCGATACCCCCTACCCGGACGATTACTACCGCTTTTGCTTTTTGAACGACTCCTGGCTGGAGGACTACGCCCTCTATATGGCCGCCAAGGAGGAGTGCGGCATGCGCTCCTACCTCGAGTGGCCGGCCCCGCTGCGCCGGCGGGAGCCGCAGGCCATGGCCGGCCTTGCCCAGCGCCGGGCGGAGGAGATCGGCTTTTGGAAGTTTGTGCAGTACCAGTTCAGCCGGCAGTGGGCGGCCCTTAAGGGCTACGCCAACGCCAAGGGGATCCGCATTTTGGGCGACCTGCCCATCTATGTCTCGGCCGACTCGGCCGACGCCTGGGCCGGCCGGCGGATGTTCGAGATGGACGGGGAGGGCCGCCCCACCCGGGTGGCCGGCTGCCCGCCGGACTATTTTTCGGCCGACGGCCAGCTCTGGGGCAACCCGCTCTACAACTGGCCCTGGCACCGCGAGACCGGCTACGCCTGGTGGGCCGAGCGGCTGCGCTGCGCGCTGCGGCTGTACGACATCGTGCGCATCGACCATTTCCGCGGGTTCGACACCTACTGGGCCATCCCGGCCGAAAGCGAGACCGCCCGTGTGGGCAGATGGGAGCAGGGCCCCGGCATGGAGCTGTTCGAGGCGCTGCATGCCCAGCTGGGCGAGCTGCCCATCGTGGCCGAGGACCTGGGCGAATTGTTTGACAGCGTGCGGGAGCTGCTGCGCCAGAGCGGCTTCCCCGGCATGAAGGTGCTGCAGTTTGCCTTTACCCCCGGGCAGGACAGCGAGTACCTGCCCCACAACCACACCAAAAACTTTGTGGCCTACCCCGGCACCCACGACAACACCACCCTGGCCGATTGGCTGCAGCGGGTGGCCACCCCCGGCGAGCGGGCCAAGGCCGAGGCCTATTTTGGGCTGGACCCGGCCGCGGGGCTGCAAAGCGAGGTGCGCGGCTTTGTGCGCGGCGCGCTGGCAAGCCCGGCCTTTTTGGCGGTGATCCCCCTGGCCGACTGGCTGGGCCTTGGGGCCGAGGGGCGGATCAACCAGCCGGGGGTGCTGGGCGGCAACTGGGGCTGGCGGGCCGCCCCCGGCGCCTGCACCGGCGCGCTGGCCGACGATATCCGCGCCCTCTGCGCCGTGTTTGGCCGCGCCGCGCCGCTGCCCCAGCCGGAATCAGCCGCAAAGCCGCAGCCCGCCGAAGAACAGGAGGAACCAGCCGAAGAGCCAACGTTAGCCAAAGGGCCGGAGCCGCCGGCAAAAAAGCAGCGGCCCCAGCCAAAGGCCTGATTGCCGGAAGGTTCGCTGCAAGGTTTTTGCTGACCTGGACAGGGCGCGGGGGAGAGTCTCGAAAGGCTTTCGGGGCAGGGGTCCTGTTGCCTTGAGAGACTGCTCCCACGCACCCGGCCGGCGGACATCCCTCCCCGGTTTGGTTGCTGCCTGACCTCCCCCGGTTCGACACATAATCCCCCCGCTTTTGCGTATACTAAAAACCTGTACCCGGCACAGCAAAACGCAAAAAACCAGCCCAAAAGCAATTCGATGCATTTTGCAAACGCGGCGTTTTGGGCGGTTTCGAACAAGGGGGATTTATTCTGATGGAAAACCAGCAAAACAGCCCGCAGGCCCAAAACGAGGCCCTGCTTCAGGCGGTGGTGCGGGGCAGCGAGATGGGCAAAAATACCCTGGGCCAGCTGCTGCCCATGACCGATGACCGGGAGTTCAAGGCCGAGCTCTACCGCCAGCAAAAGCAGTACCGGGCCTTGAACCAAAAGGCCCACACCGCCCTGGCGGCTCTGGGCGAACAGGCCAAGGGCCAGACCCAGTGGGCCCGGATGGCCACCCATATGGGCATCGCGGCCAATACCCTCACCGACCGCAGCACCCACCACCTGGCCGAGATGCTCATCCAGGGGGCGGACATGGGCAATGCCGACTGCCTTTCGGCCCAAAAAGACTGCCCCAAGGCCAGCGACGGCGCAAAAAAGCTGGCGGGCGAACTCTGCCGGCTGGAGCAGCAGGGCGCCGAACAGCTGCGGCAGTACCTGTAAGCAGCCGGCGGGGCGGCCGCTTTGCCCCCGCCGCCCCGCAAAAACGGCTGGATGCAAAAAGCCCGCCGGGCGCTTTCCCCAAACAGAGGGGAGCGCCCGGCGGGCTTTGCCGTGTTTTTAAGGGCGGCGCCGGCCAGCGGCCGGCAGCCTTTGCGGCCCGGCCGGCTCAGGGCTCCGCGTCGGCCGGCGGCTCCGGCTTTTTCCAGGGCGCGGAGTCCAAAATGGAGGCTTCCGCCGCGGCGTTCCAGCGGCCCTTATCCGCGTAATACCGCGCCTCGATCCAGCCTTCGGCCGCCTGCATGCCCGCCTCGTCAAACCCAAAGCGGGCGGTCTCGCACAGGGCCGGGTCGGTCTGCTCCCGGCAGTAGGGCCCGGGCCACACCGCCGCCTCAAACGCTTTGCCGTCCCCGTCTTCCACAAGGTCCACACTGTACTGCAGGCCCTTGTACGAGCCGCTGTAGTGCTTGTTCGCCTTCATAAAGGCAAAGCCGGTCAGGTGTACAAACCGCAGGTGTTCCGCCATTCTCGTCATGCTCCTTATAAACGCTCCAGCATGCCCGCCACAATGGCGGTGGCCGTTTGGATGTACGCGTCGATGCTGAAATCCCGTTCCACGATCCGCTCGCGGCCCTCTTCGTCCGCCTCGTCGCTCATCGCCCGCAGGATCACGCAGGGCACCCCGTTGCGGGCGGCGATCTGGCTCACCGCCGCCCCCTCCATCTCCACGCAGTCCGGCTCCACGGCGGCGGCAATGGCGTTTTTGGTCTCGGCATCCCCCACAAAGCGGTCGCCGGTGGCGATCTTGCCCACTAAATACACCGTGCCCGCCGCCTCGCAGGCCGCCATCGCGGCGGCGATCATCTCGGGGTCGCCAGTATAGGTTTTCAAAAAGGGCGCGCTCTGGCAGATCATCTCGTCCTCGGCGTCGTGGTACACCACCTCGGCGCCGATCACCACGTCCCCAATGCCGATCTCACTGCTCATGTTGCCCGCAATGCCCGAAAAGATGATCCGCTCGGCTCCATATTTGGTGATCAGCACCTGGGTGGTGGAGGCCGCATTGGCCTTGCCCATGCCGGCGCAGCACACCACCAGCTGCTTGCCGCCCAAAGCCCCCTTGTGGTAGCGCACCCCGGCGTACTCCTCCTCGGTGCGGCCGGTCAGCCTTGCGCACAGCTGGGTCACTTCCTCGGGCATCGCGCCCATGATCCCATACACCATTGGTATTTCCTCCCTCTGTGTTTTTATCTGGTTTGCCTTAGCCCGTTTTTTGCGCCCGGCCGGGACGTTTTTGCCTGTGCGGCATTTACTGCGCGCGGCGCCCGGCCTTGCGCAGCCCCTTACACGTTAAACAAAAACTCGATGATGTCCCCGTCCTGCACCACATACTCCTTGCCCTCGGTGCGCTGCAGGCCCTTGGCCTTTACATTGGCCATGCTGTAGCCGCAGCCGGCAAAGTCGTCGTAGGCCACCACGCTGGCCCGGATAAAGCCCCGCTCAAAATCCGAGTGGATCTTGCCGGCGGCCTGGGGGGCCTTGGTGCCCCGGCGGATGGTCCAGGCCCGGCACTCCTTTTTGCCGTCGGTCAAAAAGCTGATGAGCCCCAAAAGGTGGTAGCTGGCCTCGATCAGGTTGTCCAGCCCGGTGGCGGTGATGCCCATCTCGGCCAAAAAGGCCCGCTTTTCCTCGGGCGGGTAGTCGGCAATGTCCTCCTCGGTCTTGGCGCAGATCGGGATGCACTCGGCCCCCTCTTTTTCGGCCAGCGCCCGCACCGCCTGGTAGTGGGGGTTTTGCTCCATGCCGTCCATCAGATCGTCCTCGCTCATGTTGGCGGCGTAGATCACCGGCTTCGCGGTCAGCAGGCCCAGCTCCCGCAGCAAAGCGGCGGCCTCCTCGCTGTCGTCCCCGGGCTGGAAGGTGCGGGCGTTGGCCCCGCGGCCCAGATGCTCCTCCAGCGCGGCCAGCAAAGCGGCGGCCGGCGCGGCCTTTTTGTCGCCGGTCTTGGCGGCCTTGGCAAACTTGGCCGCCCGGTTGGACACCGCCTCCAGGTCGCTCAGGATCAGCTCGGTGTCGATGGTCTCAATGTCCCGCAGGGGGTCCACCCCGCCCTCCACATGCACCACGTCGGTGCCCTCAAAGCAGCGCACCACATGCACAATGGCATCGCACTCCCGGATGTTGCCCAAAAATTTGTTGCCCAGCCCCTCGCCCTTGGACGCGCCCTTTACAAGGCCGGCAATATCCACAAACTCCACGATGGCGGGCGTTTTTTTATTGGTCTGCCAAATTTCGGCCAGCTTGTCGAGCCGGGCGTCCGGCACCGGCACGATGCCGGTGTTGGGGTCGATGGTGCAAAAGGGGTAGTTGGCCGCCGCCGCGTTTTTGGTGCTGGTGATCGCGTTGAACAGGGTGCTCTTGCCCACGTTGGGCAGCCCCACGATGCCTAATTTCATCTGTCCTCACATCTCCCAAAAGATCCTTAAAATCAAACAAAGATCCTTAATGTTAAACTAAGCCCATCTGATTGTAGCATAACGGCCGGGGTTTCTCAAGGGCCGGCTGCCGGCATTTGCCTGCGGGCGGCGGCTATGTTATACTCTTGCAAAAAGGGCTTCCCCCTCCTCCCAGGCCGGGAGTGTCTAAACCGGAGAGAGATACCCGGTAGCCGGGTGCGTGGGAGCAGTCTCTCAAGGCAACAGGACCCCTGCCCCGAAAGCCTTTCGAGACTCTCCCCCACCCCCGGTTTTAGCCCCCTAAAACTCCTTGAAATGGACACCCCCTCCCAGGCCCCGGGGCTTGACAACCGCGGGCGGAGGGCCTATGCTGAAAAGAACCGGGGCCGGCGCAGCACTGCAAGCAAGGGCCGCCGCGCCCCAAAAATCAACCCCCAAACCAAAGGAGACAACCCATGAAGATCGCAGCAACCTACGAAAACGGCCAGATTTTCCAGCATTTTGGGCGCACCGAACAGTTTAAGGTATACGAGATCACCGACGGCAGGGTAACCGCCAGCGAGGTGGTGGGCACAAATGGCAGCGGCCATGGCGCGCTGTCCGGGGTGCTGCAGGCGCTGGGGGTGGACACCCTGATCTGCGGCGGCATCGGCGGCGGGGCGCAGCAGGCGCTGGCCGCGGCCGGCATCCGGCTGTACGGCGGCGTGTCTGGCGAAGCCGACGCGGCGGTCGAGGCGCTGCTGGCCGGGCGGCTGGCCTTTGACCCGGCGGTGCAGTGCGATCACCACGGCCATGGCCATGCCGCCGGTGAGGGCCATGCCTGCGGCAGCGAAGGCTGCGGCGGGCATACCTGCGGCGGGCATTGAAAAGGAGTGGACTGGATGGAACAATGGATGCCGGATAGAGTGCTGGCCTGGATCAAAAGGATCCCCCGCCCCCATCGCTGTGCCTTTTGGGGGGTCTGGCTGGCCGGGCTGTTTGCCCACGGCTATATGTTTGCCAACAAGCTGCCCAACCACGATGATGTGCAGTCCTTTTGGGGCAAGGGCGCCGGCATGAGCCTGGGGCGGTGGGGGCTCAGCCTTGTGGGCCGGCTGGACGGCTCTTTCAGCGCCCCCTGGATGCTGGGGCTGTTTTCGCTGTGCCTCCTGGCAGCGGCGGCCATGCTGATGGTGGAGATCTTAGAGATCAAAAGGCCGCTCTTTGCGGCGCTGGCCGGCGCGGTGCTGGTGGTGTTTCCCACCGTGACCAGCATGTTCGCCTATATGTTTACCAGCGACGCCTACGCCCTCTCGGTGCTGCTGGCGGTGCTGGCGGCCTGGCTGGCCCGCAAAGGGCGCTGGTGGCTGCTGGCCGCGGCAGCCTGCATAACCGTTTCCCTCTCGCTCTACCAGGCCTTTTTTGGCTGGGCGGCGGCTTTGCTGGTCTACGGCCTTTATGCCCGCAGCATCCAGCCAAAGGCCAGCGCTAAAGCCATTTTTTGGGACGGCGTTTGCCAGGCGGGCGCCCTTGCACTGGGCATGGCGGCCTATCTGGGGCTGACCCGGGCTTTTTTGGCCTTGTCCGACACCGAGCTGGACGGCTACATGCACGCCGATCAGATGGGCGAGATGCACCTGAGCTGGCTGCCCGGCCAGCTGCGGGATGCCTACCGGGAGTTTTTTGGGGTCTGGAAGCTGGGCAGCAACCGGGGGATGGCCAACAGCTTTGGCATCCGCCTGCTGCTTGCCGGCTGCCTTGTGCTGTTCTGCCTTTTGCTGGCGGAGGGCATTTTGCGGCAGCTTTTGCGCCGCAAATACCCTGAGGCCGCGCTGGCCCTTTTGCTGGCGGCGCTTTTCCCGGTGGCGGTCAACACCATCTGGCTGATGCACACCAGCAGCGTGCACACCCTGATGTGCTATCCCCTGTGCATGCTGCCCATCGCATTGCTGGCCCGGTGCGACGGCTGGAGCGCCCTTCGTTTTCCCAAGGGGGGCGCAGGGGTGGTGCGGCTGGCCGGCTGCTGGCTGGTAACCGGCTGCGTGGGGCTGCTGGCTTTGCGCTACGGCATGCTGGCCAACGAGGCCTATCTCGAGATGCAGATCAACCACACCCGCCGGCTTTCGTACTGGAACAGCATCGTTACCCAGATCCGCAGCCTGCCGGAGTATGACCCCAGCCTGCCGGTGGCGCTGGTGGGCAGCAACAGCGAGGACCCGGGCCTGCCCTCCTGGTGGCACAACCAAGACCTGGACCGTCTGTGCGGGGTGGATCTGAGGATCCGCCAGTATTCGGACCAGCGGTTTTTAAACCTCTACCTTGCCTATGCCCCGGCTTACGCCGACCCCATTGCCATGGGCCAGCTGCCCGAGGTGCAGGCCATGCCCAGCTACCCGGCCCGCGGCTCGGTGGGCATCGTGGATGGGGTGATCGTGGTAAAGATCTGCGATATCGAACTGTAGCAAACGGCCCTGGGGTGGGGTTTCCCGCCCCGCAAGCAGCCCCAAGGGCTGTCCTTTCGCCGCCGCTTTGGCAGGGGCCTGCGTCTGCCGCCGCATCCGCGGCTGCTTTGCCTCTTTTTTCCTGCGCCCCGCCGGTTTTTTTGCCGGCGGGGCCCCTTTTTTGCCCTTCTGGGGCCGTCCCTCGCCCCAAAAACGGCAGAAAAGGGGCAAAAGGGGTGGCGCGCGGGCGAAAAATAGTGTAAAATAAATGGATGTATGGGCATGGGCCTTTTGCGGCGCCCATCCCTGTCCGGCACAAGGGCCGATCCACAAGGCGGGAACGGCCGGGCGCGCTGCCCGGCGTTCCGGCTGCAAAGGAAGCGTGAGATGTGAAACGATATGATCTGCAAAAGCGGCGGCAGGGGCCCCTGGCCGCCGGCGTCTGCCTTTTGCTGGCGGCGGCCCTCACCCTGGCGCTGCTGGCCGCCGGCTGCTCGGGCAGCAGTGCGCCCTCCTCCGCCCCGGCCTCCAGCATGGGGGCCTCCAGCATCGTGGTAAACCCGGACGACGCGGATTACGACAAAACCGCCGGCGTGATCGACAAGACCGCCTATGGCGGCACCGTGCTGGAAGAAACCAAGGACGCCGGGCGGGAGTACCTGGACGAAACCCTCTTTTTGGGCGACTCCAACACCTACCGCTACATGATGTATGGGGACGAAACCGGCCAGGCCTTTACCGGGCTGGACAACAACATCGGCGTGGTGAGCATGGGCGCGGGGGCGATCACCTCCCTCAAGTGCATGCAGTTCAAGGGCTATGCCTCCCCGGTGACCATGCCGGAGGCGGTGGCCCTGATCCAGCCCCGCCGGATCATCATCTGCTTTGGCACCAACAACTTAGGCGGCGGCACCGAGAGCTTTATCAAGAGCTACCGGGACGGCCTTGCCGCCATCCACAAGGCGTACAAATACGCCGACATCATTGTGAGCGCGGTGCCCCCGCTGGACCGGCAGCGGGAGAACGGCAACCTCTCGATGAAGCAGGTGGACGCCTTTAACGCGGCCATCGCCGCCATGTGCAAGGAGGAGGGCTACAAGTTCCTGGACACCAGCGAGGCCCTCAAGGACCCGGCCACCGGCTGGGCCCGCAAGGACTATACCCTCGGCGATGGGGTGCACCTCTCCAAGGATGGGGTGACCGCCCTCTTCAAGTACATCCGCACCCACGCCTACATCACCGAGGATACCCGGCCCAAGCCCCTCAAGCCGGTGCCCAAGGCCGAGGGGGTGCCCCCGGGGCTGATCAGCCAGGACCCCATCGCGGTGCGCGGCGCCCGGGTGCCGGTGGAGTTTGTAGCCGGCGAGGGCGGGCACATCGAGGGCGCGACCAGCCAGAAGGTCAAAAAAGGCCAAAGCTGCTCGGCCGTGACCGCCGTGCCGGACGACGGCTGGGAGTTTGATCACTGGACCGTGAGTTACGGCAGCGCCGGCGGCAGCGCCACCCTGACCTTTACGGTGCCGGGCGACGCGGACGCCAACGGCATTGTGATCACCGCGCACTTCAGCGAAAAAGAGTGCAGCCACGACTGGTCCGAGAGCGGCCGCACCGAGCCCACCTGCGGCGCCGACGGCACGGTGTATTACAGGTGCAGATGGTGCGGCGAGGAAAGGTCCGAGACCATTGGCGCGACCGGGAGCCACAGCTTTAACGAGAGCGGCCAATGTACCGTCTGCGGATACCAGCAGCCCTGCAACATTTGCGGTCAGACCGGGCATCTGGCGGCAAACTGCCCTCAAAACATCCCCACCTGCACAATCTGCGGACAGCAGGGGCACACACAGGATTCTTGCCCCAACATTTGCAAGGAATGCGGGCAAAGCACTCTGGATGGACATACGCATACGCCGCAGCCAGAAGAGCCAACGCCAACGGAGCCAACGCCAACGGAGCCAACGCCAACGGAGCCAACGCCAACAGAGCCAACGCCAACGGACTCCTCCAGCGATGACACCCCTCCCGCAGATCCCTCCGCATGACCCGGCACACCCCAAGGCCATCCTTTTAAATTTCCAAAGGGCCGGCAGGCCAGCGCGTTCCTGCCGGCCCTTTGCCCTCGCATCCGGGCCGGGCGCGTCAGCCCTTTCCCCGGCCGGCCTTTGCAGTTTTGCAGGCCCAAACAAAAGATCACAGGACCAAAGGAGCCTTTCATGCAAAAGACCCATTCCCAGCCCAGCCGCGCCCTGATCCGGCGGTTCTGGCCCTACCTTGCCAAATACCGGCATATCGTGGCGCTGGACCTCTTCTGCGCCGCCCTGACCACCCTGTGCGAGATGGTGCTGCCGCTGATCATGCGCTACATCACCAACGCCGCCATGACCGACCTTGCCCTGCTCTCGGCCGGCATCATCCTGCGGCTGGGGGCGGTGTATCTGGCGCTGCGCATCATTGACGGCGCGGCCAACTTTTTTATGGCGGACATGGGCCATGTGATGGGGGTGTATGTGGAGACCGACATGCGCCGCGACGCCTTTGGCCACCTGCAAAAGCTCAGCGACGCCTATTACTCCAACACCAAGGTGGGCCAGATCATGGGCCGCATCACCAACGACCTGTTTGATGTGACCGAGTTTTCCCACCACTGCCCCGAGGAGTTTTTTATCGCGGGGCTCAAGATCACGGTTTCCTTTATCATCCTCTGCCGCACCAGCGTGGCCCTTACCCTCATCCTGTTTGCCTGCGTGCCGCTCATGGCCGGGGTGTCCATGCTGCTCAACAGCCGGCTCAAGGGGGCCTTCCGCCGCCAGCGCCAGCAGATCGGCGAGCTGAACGCCCGCATTGAGGACAGCCTTTTGGGCGAGCGGGTGGTCAAGGCCTTTGCGGCCGAGGAACTGGAAAAAGAGAAGTTCGAACAGGGCAACCGCGCCTTCCAGGAGATCAAAAAAAAGACCTACGCCTACATGGCCGCCTTCCAGACCTCCACCCGCATGTTCGACGGCCTGATGTACCTGGTGGTGATCATGGCGGGCGGGCTGTTTTTGGTGTATGGAAAGATCGGCCCGGGGGATCTGGTGGCCTACATGCTGTATGTGACCACCCTGATCGCCACCATCCGCCGCATCGTGGAGTTTGCCGAGCAGTTCCAGCGGGGCATGACCGGCATCGAGCGGTTTTTTGAGATCATGGACGCGGACGTGGATATTTTTGACGAGCCGGGCGCGGCCGAACTGAAGGTCACCGCCGGGGCCATTACCTTAGAGGACGTGAGCTTTGAATACCCGGACGACCACAACAAGGTCTTGCGGCATGTTGACCTTGCGGTGCGCCCGGGCGAGCGGCTGGCGCTGGTGGGCCCCTCGGGCGGGGGCAAGACCACCCTGTGCAGCCTGATCCCCCGGTTTTACGACGTGACCGGCGGGCGCATCCTGATCGACGGGCAGGACATCCGCTCGGTCACCCTCAAGAGCCTGCGGGAGGCCATTGGCATCGTGCAGCAGGACGTGTACCTTTTCAGCGGCAGCGTGCGGGAGAACATTGCCTACGGCAAGCCGGGGGCCACCGATGAAGAGATCGAGCAGGCGGCCCGGCTGGCCGGCGCGCACGAGTTCATCTGCCAGCTTAAGGATGGGTACGGCACCTATGTGGGCGAGCGGGGGGTCAAGCTGTCCGGCGGGCAGAAGCAGCGGCTCTCGATCGCCCGGGTCTTCCTCAAAAACCCGCCGCTGCTGATCCTGGACGAGGCCACCAGCGCGCTGGACAACGAGAGCGAGCTGCTGGTGGGCAAAAGCCTTGAGGCGCTGGCCCACGGCCGCACCACCCTTACCATTGCCCACCGGCTCACCACCATCCAGCACGCCGACCGCATTCTGGTGCTGGGCAAGGAGGGCATTGAGGAGGAGGGCACCCACGAGCAGCTTTTGGCCCGCGGGGGCGTTTACTACCGGCTGTGGAACGGTATTTTGGAGGAGGCCGCGGCCGGGTAAGGCCGGGGTATCCCGGACACTGCGCGGGCCCGCGGCCCGCCTGGCGAAAGGTCTGTGTGGTATGGAGTATACGCCGGAGCGCTTTGTTGCAAACCTCAAACGGATCCCCCGGCAGCAGTGGTGGGCCTTTGCCGGCGTGTGGGCCGCGGGGCTGTTTGCCCACGGCTACATGCTCGTCAACAAGCTGCCCAATTACGACGACATCACCTGCTTGTGGTCCAAGGACGGCGGCGCCGACTTCGGCCGCTGGGCGCTGCGGTTCTTCCGCGAACTGGACGGCAGCTTCAGCAGCCCCTGGATGCTGGGGCTGCTCTCGCTGCTCTACCTGGCCGCCGCCGCGATGTTCCTGGCGGACGTCCTGCGGCTGGAGAGCCCGCTCTTTTGTTTTTTGGCCGGGGCGGTGCTCGCGGTTTTCCCCACCGTGGTCTCGGCCTTTACCTATATGTTTACCAGCGACGCGTATATGTTTTCGGTGCTCGCGGCCATCATGGGCGCATGGTTTGCCATCCGGGGCGGCTGGTGGCGGCTGGCCGCCGTGGGGTGCATCGTCTTTTCGCTGGGGCTTTACCAGGGCTTTTTCGGCTGGACCGCTGCCCTGATGATCTACTCGCTGCTGGCGCGCAGCCTTGCGGATGACGCCGACGCAAAGCGCATCCTTACGGCCGGCCTCTGGCATGTCGGGGTGCTCGCGGCCGGCCTGCTGGCGTATTTTGGCGTGACCTGGCTGATCCTGCGCATAAAAGGGCTGCGCATGGTCAGCTACCAGAACCTTGACCAGATGGGCCGGCTTGACCTGCGGGCCCTGCCGGGGCAGGTCCTGGACGCCTTCCGCTTCTTTTTTGGCATCGCGCACAGCCCGTCCGAGGGGATCTGCACCCTCCCTTCCCTGCGGCTGCTGCTGGCCGCCTGCCAATGGCTGGGCATCCTGCTGCTTGCGGCGGACATCCTGCGCCAGCTGCGGCGCGGCCGGTGGCTGGCGGCCGCGCTGGCCAGCCTGCTGGCCATGTTGATGCCAATAGGCATCAACATCATCCACCTTATGAACGCGGGCAATGTCTACACCCTGATGGTCTACCCCATGTGCATGATCCCGCTGGTCTTTCTGGCCCGGGGCGAGGCGTGGTGTGCCCGGCTGCGGCAGGCAGGCCCGGCCCGGCGGCACCTGCACGCGCTGGGGCGCTGGGCCTGCGCCGGGCTGGCCGTGCTGCTGATCGGCCGGTACGCCATCCAGGCAAACGAGGCGTATCTCTGCATGCAGGTCAACCATACCCGCCGGCTCTCCTACTGGACCGGCGTCCTGACCCGCATCCGCAGCCTGCCCGAATACGACCTGTGGTGCCCGGTCGTGTTCCTCCACGGCGCGGATGCGGACGCCACCCTGCCGGATACCTGGGACGACCCGCAGTTTGAGGAGATCGCGGGCGTTTTGATGCCGATGCACGTTTACAGCGATGAAACCTTTCTCAGCCTCTACCTCGGGTTCTGGACCGAGTATCCCGACCCGGCCGCCTACGAAAACCTGCCCGAGGTGCGGCAGATGCCCCATTACCCGGATGACGGCTCGGTGCGGATGATGGAGGACCGGACGGTCGTTGTCAAGTTCTGACCTGCCGTCCGGGCCAGGCCGCCGCTGCTTGCTGGCGCGGCACAAATACAAAGGAGGAGACCGCATGGCAGACTGGACCCCGGAGGGCCTTTGGGCATGCCTTGGAAGGCTTGGGCGGCCGCAGCGGTGGGCCTTTGCCGGCGCATGGGCCGCGGGGCTGCTTGCCCATGGGTATATGTTCGTCAACAAGCTGCCCAACCACGACGACACCGCCTGCTTCTGGAACAAGGGCGGCAGCACCGGGTGGGGCCGGTGGGCGCTGGACCTGATGGCGCGGCTGGACGGCGGCTTCAGCAGCCCCTGGATGCTGGGGCTTTTGTCGCTGCTGTTTTTATCGGCCGCGGCAATGCTCCTCGTGGGCCTTCTGGAACTGCAGAGCCCATCCCTCTCGGCGCTGGCCGGGGCGGTTTTTACGGTATTCCCCACCGTGACCTCGGCGTTCTCCTACATGTTTACCTGCGACGCCTACATGCTCTCGGTGCTGCTTGCCATCCTGAGCGCGCGGCTCGCGGCCCGGGGCGGCTGGGCGCGGCTGGGCGCGGCGGGCTGCCTGATCCTTTCGCTGGGGCTGTATCAGGGCTTTTTGGGCTGGGCCGTTGCGCTGATGATCTACACCCTGCTGCTGCGCTGCCTCGCGGAGGGCGCCTCCTTCCGGCCAATTTTCCTGGATGGGCTTTGGGATCTCGGCGTGCTGGCCGGCGGCGTAGCGGGCTACATCGGCCTGACCCGGGTGATCTGGGCCGTGACCGACTCCGGCCCGGTGGATTACCAGGGAATCGACCAGATGGGCCGCGTGAACCTGCCGGCGCTGCCGGGGCAGATGTGGGACGCCTGGCGGCTGTTTTACAATGTGTTCCGCAGCCCCTCGCTGGGGGCCTGCACCACCCCGGGGCTGCGGTTTCTGCTCACCGCCTGCCAGTGGCTCGCCGTGGGCCTGATCGGTGCGCGGGCCGTGCGGCAGTTCCGGGCGGGCCGGCGGCTGGAGGCGGCGCTCGCGGCCCTGCTGGGGCTTGCGCTGCCGGTCGGCATCGGCATCGTATACCTGATGAATTCCGAAAACGTCCACACCCTCATGATCTACCCCATGTGCATGATCCCGCTGGTGTTCCTCTCCCAGTGCGACGCCTGGCGCCGCTGGGCGCCGCCCGGCAGGACGCCGGGCGCAAAACGCCTTCAGGCCCTGGGCCGCGCGGCCTGCGCCTGCCTTGCGGCCCTCTTGGCCGGCCGGTATGCCCTGCTGGCAAACGAGGCGTATCTCTGCCTGCAGATCAACCACTCCCGCCGGCTCTCCTACTGGAACACGGTCGTCACCCGGATCGAGAGCGTGCCGGGGTATACCGGGCAATGCCCGGTCGTGCTGATCCGCGAAAACGGATGGGACCGCTCGACCCCGGGCGTCTGGAACGATCCGGAGCCCTTCAACGACCTGGTCGGCATTCGTATGCCGATACACACCCACTCGGACACTGATTTCCTGCGGCTGTATCTCGGATTTGCTCCGGAATTCCGCGATCCCGCCGAATACCGGGACCGCGCCGAGGTGCAGGAGATGCCGCTCTACCCGCACGACGGCTCGGTGCGGCTGGTCGATGGGGCGGTCGTTGTCAAGTTCTGAGCGCGCAAAACGGACGAGAAAAGGAGGGGGACGCGATGGAGGGGCCGATGCCAGGCTGGCTTGCGGGGATCCGGGCAAGGATCTCCCGGCAGCAGCGGTGGGCCTTTGCCGGCGTATGGGCCGCGGGGCTGTTTGCCCATGGGTATATGCTCGCCAACAAGCTGCCCAACCACGACGACATTGCCTGCTTCTGGTCCAAGGGCGGCAGCATCGAACTGGGCCGGTGGGGGCTTGGCCTTGTGGAATGGCTGGACGGCGGCTTCAGCAGCCCATGGCTGCTGGGGCTCTTGTCGCTGCTCTTCATCAGCCTGGCCGCCATGCTGCTGGTGGAACTGCTGCGGCTGCAAAGCCCGCTTTTCTGCTTTTTGGCCGGCAGCATCGTGGTGTGTTTTCCCTCTGTGATTTCGGCTTTTGCCTACATGTTTACCAGCGACGCCTACATGCTTGCGTTTTTTCTCACCGTGCTGGCCGTCTCCCTCAGCGTCAGGGGCGGCTGGCGGCGGCTGGCAGCGGTGGCCTGCCTGGTCCTTTCGCTGGGGCTGTACCAAGGCTTTTTGGGCTGGGCCATTGCCCTGATGATGTACACCCTGCTGGCCCGCTGCCTGGAGGAGGATGCCGATCTGCGGCGCATCTTTACCGATGGGCTGTGGGACGTGGGGGTGCTGGCCGCCGGCGTGGCAGGCTATATCGGCCTGACCCGGCTGATCTGGGCGGTGACCGGCGTTGCGCCCTCGACCCAATACCAGGGGGTGGACCAGCTGGGCCGGCTGGACCTTCAGGCGCTGCCGGGGCAGTTCAGGGAGGCATACAGCCTTGTGCTCAACACCTTTCGCAGCCCCTCGGCCGGGGCGTGTACCATGTTCCGTCTGCGGGTGCTGCTTACCGCCTGCCTCTGGTTCGCCGTCCTCCTGGCCGCCGCGCGGATCGCGTGCCAGTTCCGCCGGGGCAGGCGGCCCGAGGCGCTGCTGGCGCTTGTGCTGCTGCTTGGGATGCCGGCCGGCATCAATGTTGCCTGCCTGATGAATTCCGCGTATGTACACACCCTGATGATCTACCCCATGTGCATGATCCCGCTGGGCGCCCTGGCCCAGTGCGAGGCGTGGAACGCCCGGCTGCCGCGCTGCAAAAGGCCGGCCGGGCGGCGCCTGCACACACTGGGGCGCTGGGCCTGCGCCGGCCTGGCGGCCCTGCTGGCCAGCCAGTACGCGCTGCAGGCAAACGAGGCGTACCTCTGCCTGCAGATCAACCATACCCGCCGGGTGTCCTACTGGACCTCCGTTGTGACCCGGATCAAAAGCCTGCCGGGCTATGACCAGTGGATGCCGGTCGTGCTGATCACCAAAAACGCCTGGGACCGCTCGACCCCATCCGTTTGGGACAACATGGATCATTTCAACGACCTGGTCGGCATCCGGATGCCGATGAACGTCTACTCCGATGCCGCGTTTTTGAACGAGTACCTCGGCTTTGTGACCGAATTCCTGGATCCGGCGGACTACAAGGATCTCGAAGAGGTGCAAAATATGCCCACCTACCCGCTCGACGGCTCGGTCCGGCTGATCGATGGGGTGATCGTGGTCAAGTTTTCAGACGGGTAGGCCCGCACCGGCCGCACGCAAGGCGCAAAACACCTCGCTGATACGCAAGCCCGGCAGCGTCCATAGGCCCGCACCGGCCGCGCGCAAGGCGAAAACGCGCAGGAGGCCGCCAAACCGCCCCCGCCCCGCCCTTCCGGCGGGGCGGGGGTTTTGCGCTTTTCAGGGCCGCCGGCCCCGGAATGGGCCGGCGAGGTATAAAATACCATCCCCGGCAGATACTAACTTCGCCCGGGCGGCCCGGCAGGCACCCATTTGGCCCCTGCCAGAGGGCCCGGCCGCCCGCATACAAACTGCACGCCCTTTGCCGCGGCTGCGGCAGGGGGCGGGGATGGGGGAAACAGCATGAAAGCAACCGGAATTGTACGGCGGATCGACGATCTTGGCCGGGTGGTGATCCCCAAGGAGATCCGGCGCACCCAGCGCATCCGCGAGGGGGACCCGCTTGAAATTTTTACCACCGGCGACGGCGAGGTCATCTTTAAAAAATTTTCGCCCATTGGCGAGCTGAGCCAGTTTGCGGGGCAGTACGCCGAGGTGCTGCACAAAAACCTGGGCTGCCCGGCCCTTGTGTGCGACCGGGACCACATCGTGGCCAGCGCCGGCCCCGCCCGGCGGGAGTATGCCGCCAAGCGGGTGAGCCAGCCGCTGGAAAAGGTGATGGACGGCCGCCGGCCCTTTTTGCACACCGGCCGGCCCGAGGACTGTATCTTCCCCTGCGAGGGGGTGGCCCGCCATGTGCTGATGGCGGTGCCCATCGTGGCCAGCGGGGACGTGATCGGCGCGGTGCTGACCCTCTCGGAGGACAAGCGCCGCACCCCGGACGCCGAGACCGAAAAGGTGCTGGCGGTGGCGGCGGCCTTTTTGGCCAAGCAGATGGAGGAATGAGCGGCGCTGCCGGGGAGCATCCAATTTAAGAGGTTTTGGGGGGCTGAACCCGCCCCGGCGCCCTTCCCCGGTTTGGACACTCCTCTGCCGTACAGCGCGAAACCCGGCCCTGCCGGCGGCCCCTTTGCCCGCCGGCAGGGCCGGGTTTTTTTGCCGGGCGGGCGCACTCTATGGCCATACCCCGCCGGCCAAACGCGGGGGAGCAGTCTCTCAAGGCAACAGGACCCCTGCCCCGAAAGCCTTTCGAGACTCTCCCCGCGCACAGCCTGGGTCGGCAAAAGCCTTTGCAGAGGGCACGTTCCCAAAAAGCCGGGCTTTGTGACGAAACTGTTAAACTTCAAAAATTTTTGCGCGGGGGCTTGACAGCCGCTTGTTTTGGAGTAAAATAAATTTAGCACTCAAAACAACAGAGTGCTAAAAAGCACAAAACAGGGGGTGTGCAGGATGCCGATGGACCCGCGCAAACAGCAGGTGCTGCGGGCGATCGTGGCCCTTTATGCCATGGACGGCGAGCCGGTGGGCTCGGGGCTGCTCTGCCAGCATCTGGACATGGCGGTATCCAGCGCCACCCTGCGCAACGAGATGGCCGCCCTGACCAAGCTGGGCCTGCTGGAACAGCCCCACACCAGCGCCGGCCGGGTGCCCAGCGCCAAGGGCTACCGGTATTATCTGGATCACCTGCTGACCGAGGGCGAGGCCCTGGACAGGCAGGAGGCCGCCCGCATCGACGCCCAGCTGCGGGAGCTGGACCACGAGCCGGAAAAGCTGGCACAGGGCACGGCCAAGGCCCTGGCCGACCATGTGGGCTACGCGGTGGCGGCCACCACCCCCCGGGCGGACGAGGTCTGCATCGCCCATTTTGAGGTGGTACAGGTGGGGCGGTATTCCGCGGCGGTGCTGGCGGTGACCGGCACCGGCGGGGTGCGCACCCGGGTGGCCCGGGTTGAGAGCGGGCTTTCCCGCGCGGACGCGGCCCTGGCGGCCGGGGTGCTCAACCGGGGGCTGACCTTTGTGGCCCCGGCCGACCTTTCCGGCCCGCTGCTGGCCGGCCTTGCCGCCGAAATGGAAGGCCGCGGCGAGGCGCTTTTCCCGGTGCTGCGCGCGGCAGCCGCCCTCTTGCGGGACGCCGCCCGGCCCCGCGCCTATCTGGAGGGCCAGCAGTACCTGCTCAAAACCCCCGGCTTTTCGGACCACCTGGCCGAGCTGCTGCGCATCTTCAGCGACGGCGGGACCGCCGGCCGGCTCATCACCCCGCCCCCCGGCCGCACCAGCGTGCTGCTGGGCGAGGACCTGCCCCAGCCCATGCCGGGGCTCTGCATCATGAGCCGGCGGTATCTGGCGGGGGGCGGCCTGTCCGGCAGCATCGCCGTGATCGGCCCGGCCCGGATGCCCTTTTCCAAGCTGATGCCGCGGCTGGAGCACTTTGCGCTGCGGCTGGGCGAACACATGTCTGGCAAAACGCAGGAGGAACAAGCATGAGCAAGCAGAACGAACAACAGGCCGCGCCCGAAACCGGGCCGGCCGGCTGCGGGACCGCCGCGGAGCCGGGCGATCCCAAGACCGGCGCAGAGCCGCAGCCCGCGGCCGAACCCGAACAGCCCGCGGCCGAAGCCGCCGCGGGGGAGGAAAGCGAACAGGAGGCCGGGCAGGTCTCGCTGCCGGCCCTCAGGGAGCAGCTGGCCGCCGCCCAAAAGGAGGCCGCCGAGGCCAAGGACCGGCTGCTGCGCACCGCCGCCGAGTACGACAATTTCCGCAAGCGCTCGGCCCGCGAGCAGGACGCCGCCTTCAACAACGGGGTCTCGTTTGCGGTGGGCCAGATCCTGAACATCCTGGACACCCTTGAGATGGCAGCCAGGGCCGAAACGGCGGACGAGAACTACAAAAAGGGCGTGGTGATGACCCTGGACAAGGCCGCCGCCGCCCTCAGCGCCCTCAAGGTGGAGGAGATCCCCGCCGAGGGCCAGCCCTTTGACCCCAACCTCCACGCGGCGGTGGGCCAGGCGCCCGCCACCGACGAGACCCCCAGCGGCCAGATCGTGCAGGTGTACCAGAAGGGCTACCGGCTGGACGGGCGGGTCATCCGCCACGCCGCGGTGGTGGTGGCCGAGTAGCCGCCCCCCCTCTGGCACACCCCTTACCAGGCTGACAAAACAAACCCTTTTCAATACAACACCAACTGATACGATAAAGGAGAGATACATTATGAGCAAGATCATTGGCATCGACCTTGGCACTACCAACAGCTGTGTGGCTGTGATCGAGGGCGGCGAGCCCGTTGTGATCGCGAACGCCGAGGGCGCCCGCACCACCCCGTCGGTGGTGGGCTTTACCAAAACCGGCGAGCGGCTGGTGGGCCAGGTGGCAAAGCGCCAGGCCATCACCAACCCCGAGCGCACCATCTCCTCCATCAAGCGGGAGATGGGCACCAACTACAAGGTGGGCATCGACGACAAGGAGTACACCCCCCAGGCCATCAGCGCCATGATCCTGGCAAAGCTCAAGGCAGACGCCGAGGCCTATCTGGGCGAGACGGTCACCGAGGCGGTGATCACGGTGCCGGCCTATTTCAACGACAGCCAGCGCCAGGCCACCAAGGACGCCGGCACCATCGCGGGGCTGAACGTCCGCCGCATCATCAACGAGCCCACCGCGGCCTCGCTGGCCTACGGCGTGGACAAGGAGAACGACCAGAAGATCATGGTCTACGACCTGGGCGGCGGCACCTTTGACGTTTCGATCATCGAGATGGGCGACGGGGTCACCGCGGTGCTCTCGACCAACGGCGACACCCGCCTGGGCGGCGACGACTTTGACCAGCGGATCATCGACTGGCTGGCCGACGGCTTCAAGGCCGAAAACGGCATCGACCTGCGCAGCGACAAGATGGCCATGCAGCGGCTCAAGGAGGCGGCCGAGAAGGCCAAGATCGAGCTGTCCGGCGTGGCCTCCACCGCCATCAACCTGCCCTTTATCACGGCCGACGCCACCGGCCCCAAGCATCTGGACACCACCCTCACCCGCGCCCAGTTCGACAAGCTCACCGCCGACCTGGTCGAGCGCACGATGGGCCCGGTGCGCCAGGCCCTGGCCGACGCCGGCCTCAAGGCCAGCGAGCTGACCAAGGTGCTGCTGGTGGGCGGCTCCACCCGTATCCCGGCCGTGCAGGAGGCGGTCAAAAAGGCGATGGGCTGCGAGCCCTTCAAGGGCATCAACCCGGACGAGTGCGTGGCCATCGGCGCGGCCATCCAGGGCGGCGTGCTGCAGGGCGACGTCAAGGACCTGCTGCTGCTGGACGTGACCCCGCTGAGCCTGGGCATCGAGACCCTGGGCGGGGTCTGCACCAAGATCATCGACCGCAACACCACCATCCCCACCAAAAAGAGCCAGGTCTTCAGCACCGCGGCCGACAACCAGCCCAGCGTGGAGGTCAACGTACTGCAGGGCGAGCGGGAGTTTGCGCGGGACAACAAGAGCCTCGGCACCTTCCATCTGGACGGCATCGCCCCGGCCCCCCGCGGCGTGCCCCAGATCGAGGTCACCTTTGACATCGACGCCAACGGCATCGTGCACGTGAGCGCCAAGGATATGGGCACCGGCAAGGAGCAGAGCATCACCATCACCGCCTCCACCAACATGAGCAAGGAGGATATCGACAAGGCCGTGAAGGACGCCGAGCGGTTTGCCGCCGAGGACAAAAAGCGCCGGGAGGATATCGACACCCGCAACGGGGCCGACCAGATGGTCTTCCAGGTGGAAAAGGCCCTGGGCGAGATGGGCGACAAGATCAGCGCCGGCGAAAAGAGCGAGATCGAGGCAAAGCTGGGCGAGCTGAAGGAGGCCCTCAAGGGCGAGGACATGGCCGCCATCAAGGCCAAACAGGAGGAGCTGCAAAAGGCCTTTTACGCGGTGAGCGAGAAGATGTACAAGGAGGCCGCCGCGGCGGCGCAGGCTGCGCAGGGCGCCCAGGGCGCGGCCCCCGGCCCGGACGCCGGCAAGCCGGACGACGGCGTGGTGGACGCGGACTTTAAAGAGGTATAACGCAAAAGCGATTCGGGGCCGATCCAGGGGGGCGCGCCCCCCACCATAAAATGCCGGACATTTTATGGATGCGATGTTTCTGGATTTTTTGCTTGCGCAAAAAATGCGAAACATCGGATGGACCCCCATCCCGCCGCATAAAGCCTTTATGCGGCGGGAAATTGTCAAATGCGGCTGCCGGTTTTTTTAGGCGGGCTGAAAAATATATTCCAAAAATTCCTGTTTTTAATGCCCGCACGGAAGGTTCCGTGCGGGGCAATGGGGGTCTGGGGGCCGCGGGCCCCCAGATCGGCCCTCCATCGTCCGGTGGCCGGCAGGGCAAAAAGCCCCGGCCCCGCGTCATTACATCCACCGCCGCGCCCGGGTCTTTCTTGGCACGGCGGCCAGCGGAGTGAGTGAGAAGGTATGGCAGACAAACGCGATTATTACGAGGTACTGGGGGTTGCCAAGGGCGCAACCGACGACCAGCTCAAAAGCGCCTACCGCAAGCAGGCCAAAAAATACCATCCGGACCTGAACCCGGGCAACGCCGAGGCCGAGGCCAAGTTTAAGGAAGTAAACGAAGCCTACGAGGTACTGAGCAACAAGGAAAAGCGCGCCCGGTACGACCAGTTCGGCTTTGCCGGGGTGGATCCCAGCTATGGCGCGGGGGCCGGCGGGGCCGGCTTTGGCGGTTTTGGCGGCGGGGTGGACCTGGGAGATATTTTTGGCGACCTGGGCAACATCTTTGGCGGCGGCTTTGGCTTTGGCGGCGGCCGCGCGAACCCCAACGCCCCCCGCAAGGGCGCCGACCAGCGGGTGGGCGTGACCATCAGCTTTATGGAGGCGGTGCACGGCTGCTCCAAAACCATCACGGTCAACAAGCAGGAGACCTGTGCCGAGTGCGGCGGCACCGGCGCGGCCAAGGGCACCAGCCCCGAGACCTGCCCGGACTGCGGCGGCCGCGGCTATGTGCTGCGCCAGATGCGCACCCCCTTTGGGGTGATGCAGAGCCAGGAGCCCTGCCCCCGCTGCGGCGGCAAGGGCAAGATCGTAAAAACCCCCTGCGCGGCCTGCCGCGGCAGCGGGCGCACCTCCAGCCGCAGGACCCTGGAGGTCAAGATCCCGGCCGGCATCAACGACGACCAGAGCATCGCCCTGCGCGGCCAGGGGGACGCCGGCACCAACGGCGGCCCGGCCGGGGATGTGATCGTGATCGTGACCGTGCAGCCGGACGCCATGTTTGAGCGGGACGGCTACAATGTATGGGTCACGGTGCCTATCACCTACAGCCAGGCCGTGATGGGCGCGGACGTGGTAGTGCCCACGGTGGACGGCAAGGTGGAGTACACGGTGCCCGAGGGCACCCAGAGCGGCACCACCTTCCGGCTGCGGGGCAAGGGCATCCAGTACCTGGGCGGCCGCGGCAAGGGCGACCAGTATGTGCGGGTGGAGGTGGAGATCCCCAAAAAGCTCAACCGCCACCAGCGCGAGGCCCTCAAGGCCTTTGAGGAGAGCCTCAAGGACGAAAACTACGAAAAGCGCAAGGGCTTTTTTAAAAACCTGCGCGACAAATTCGAGGGCAAGTAAAGCATTATTTGATCAATAAAAGGGCGTTCCCGGAGGATGAAGTCCGGGAACGCCCTTTTTGGAATCGATCGCATTGGCAGGGGCGGGGGCTGATTTGCCGGCCGGGCCGCCGTCTTACTTTCCGCCGGCCACCGCGATGCGGGTGAGCGCGCGGCGCAGCTTCGCCTCGGCCCGGGCGGTCTCGGCCGCCTCGGCGGCGTTTTTCAGCGCGGCCTCGGCCCGCTCCTTGGCAAGGCGGGCGCGCTCTAAGTCGATGCTGTCGGCCCACTCAAAGGTGGTGGCCACCAGCCGCACCCCATTTTGGGTCACGGCCAGCATCCCGCCCGCGCAGGCCGCGCGGCGGCGCTGCCCGCCGATCACCACCGCGGCCTCGCCAATGCCCAGCGCGGCCACATAGGGGGAGTGCCGCGGCAGGATGCAGACGTTGCCCTCGGTGGTGCGCACCAGCAGCCGCTCGGCCTCGCCGTCGTAAAAGCCGCCGTCCGGCGTGACGATCTGCAGGGGAAATGTCGCCATAGGAATCTTCCTTTCGGTAACAGCCCGGCCCCGCCGCCTTGCGCGGCGGGCCCTGGGCTGTGTTGGGGGGCTGGGCCGTTACAGCTTTTTGGCCTTCTCCACCACGTCGTCGATGGTGCCCGCAAACAAAAACGCCGATTCGGGCAGGGCGTCGTGCTTGCCCTCGATGATCTCCTTAAAGCCGCGGATGGTCTCCTTGAGCGGCACATACTTGCCCGGCATGCCGGTAAACTGCTCGGCCACGTTAAAGGGCTGCGAGAGGAACCGCTGGATCTTGCGCGCCCGGGCCACTGTGAGCTTGTCGTCCTCCGACAGTTCCTCCATGCCCATGATGGCAATGATGTCCTGCAGCTCCTTGTACCGCTGCAAAATGCGCTGCACGTCCCGGGCCACCGCGTAATGCTCCTTGCCCACGATGTCCGGGGCCAGGATGCGGGAGGTGGAGTCCAGCGGGTCCACCGCCGGGTAGATGCCCAGGCTGGCGATGCTGCGCGAGAGCACGGTGGTGGCGTCCAGGTGGGCAAAGGTGGTGGCCGGGGCCGGGTCGGTCAGGTCGTCCGCCGGCACATATACCGCCTGCACCGAGGTGATCGAGCCCTTTTTGGTGGAGGTGATCCGCTCCTGCAAGGCGCCCATCTCGGTGGCCAGGGTGGGCTGGTAGCCCACCGCCGAGGGCATCCGGCCCAAGAGGGCCGAAACCTCCGAGCCGGCCTGGGTAAACCGGAAGATGTTGTCGATAAAGAGCAGCACGTCCTGGTTTTTCTCGTCCCGGAAGTACTCGGCCATGGTCAGGCCCGACAGGCCCACCCGCATACGGGCTCCCGGCGGCTCGTTCATCTGGCCGTAGACCAGCGCTGTTTTGGAGAGCACCCCGCTCTCCTTCATCTCGTTGTACAGATCGTTGCCTTCGCGGGTGCGCTCGCCCACGCCGGTAAAGATCGAGTAGCCGCCGTGCTCGGTGGCCACGTTGTGGATCAGCTCCTGGATCAGCACCGTCTTGCCGACCCCCGCGCCCCCAAACAGGCCGATCTTGCCGCCCTTGGCGTAGGGGGCGATCAGGTCTACCACCTTGATGCCGGTCTCCAGGATCTCGGTGGTGGATTCCTGTTCGTCATACGCCGGGGGCTGGCGGTGGATGGGCCAGCGGGCCTCGGTTTTGGGGGCGGGCTGGTTGTCCACCGGCTCGCCCAGCAGGTTGAACACCCGGCCCAGGCACTCCTCGCCCACCGGCACCGTAATGGGGCCGCCGGTGTCCACCGCGGTCATGCCGCGCACCAGCCCGTCGGTGCCGGACATGGCAATGCAGCGCACCACGTCGTCGCCCACATGCTGGGCCACCTCCAGCGTGATGCTCTCCTCGCCCTTCTGCACCGTGATGGCGTTGAGCAGGTTGGGCAGCTGCCCGTCCGGGAATTTGATGTCCAGCACCGGCCCGATGATCTGGGTTACGATGCCGGTATTCTGTTTGCTCATTGGCATAAGTCTCCTTTATAAGAGATTTGCACCCTTGCATCCCTGCCCGGCGGGCGGGATGCGGCTGTTTGCTGCGGTCATGCTTCGGCGCCCGCCACGATCTCGGTGAGCTCCTGGGTGATCGCGCCCTGCCGCGCCCGGTTGTACTTGAGCGAGAGGTCCTCGATCATCTCGCCCGCGTTCTTGCTGGCCGCGTCCATGGCGGTGCGGCGCGCTCCCTGCTCGCTGGCCACGCTCTCGGCCATGGCGCCCCACAAAAGGCCCCCCACATAGCTGGGCACGATCGCGTCGTATACCTCCTCGCTGGAGGGCTCGTACAGGGTCAGGCTCTCGGCCGAGTTTTTGGCCTGCTCGCGCTCATAGCGGATGGGCAGCATTTTGAGCACCGCCGGCTGCTGGCTGAGCATCGAGACAAAGTTTGTGTAGCCCACAAACAGCTCGTCAAATTCACCCCTGCGGAACTGTTCGCAGAGCATCCGCGCGGCCTCAAAGCAGTCGCTCAGCGAGACCGTCTCGGCCACCGCATACGAGGTGGTAAGCGTCTCGAGCCCATGGGAAGCGCAGTACTCCACCGCCTTTTTGCCGATGGGCAGCACGCAGGCCGGCTTGCCCTCCATGTGGGCCGCCACCGCCTTGAAGAGGTTGGAGTTGTAGCCGCCGGCAAGCCCGCGGTCGCCCGCGATCATGATATAGCAGCTTTTTTTGACCTCCCGCTTTTGCACAAACGGGGAGGAAAACTCGGTGTTGCCGTAGGCGATGTCGTTCAGGCATTTGTGCAGGGTGGAAAAATACGGCCGGGTGGCCTCGGCGCGCAGCTTGGCGCGCCGCAGCTTGGAGGAGGCCACCAGCTCCATCGCCTTGGTGATCTGCATGGTGCTTTCCACGCTCTTGATGCGCAGCTTGATATCCTTCATGGACGATGCCGCCATGATGCCGTCTCCTTTCTGCGCTTATGCGTGGGATTTGAGGAATTCCGCCGTAAAGTCGGCCAGGGCCTTGTCCAGCGCGGCCTTGGTCTCGTCCGAGAGGGCCTTGGTCTCGCGGATGGGCGCCAGCACGTCCTGCTCGTGCAGGCTGGCAAGCGAGGCATACAGCTCCTGCTCGTAGCTGCGGATCAGCTCCACCGGCACGTCCACCAGGTAGTCGTTGGTCACGGCGTAGAGGATGCAGACCTGGTTTTCCACCGGCACGGGGGCGTTGCGGTCCTGCTTGAGCACCTCCACGATCCGTTCGCCCTGGGCAAGCCGGCGCTTGGTGTCCGGGTCAAGGTCCGAGCCGAACTGGGAGAAGGACTGCAGCTCCCGGTACTGGGAATAGATCAGCTTGAGCGAGCCGGCCACCTTTTTCATCGCCTTGATCTGGGCGTTGCCGCCCACGCGGGAGACCGAGATGCCCGGGTCCACCGCCGGCATTACGCCGGAATGGAACAGCTCGGTGAGCAGGAAGATCTGCCCGTCGGTGATCGAGATGACGTTGGTGGGGATATAGGCCGAGACGTCGCCGGCCTGGGTCTCGATGATGGGCAGGGCGGTCAGGCTGCCGCCGCCGTACTCCGGCGCAAGCCGGGCCGCGCGCTCCAAAAGGCGGCTGTGCAGGTAAAAGACGTCGCCGGGGTAGGCCTCGCGTCCCGGCGGGCGCCGGATGAGCAGCGAGAGGGCACGGTAGGCCACCGCGTGCTTGGACAGATCGTCGTAGATCACCAGCACGTCCCTGCCCTTGTCCATAAAGTATTCGCCCATGGCGCAGCCCGCGTAAGGCGCGATGTACTGCACCGGCGAAAGCTCGCTGGCCGTGGCCGAGACAACGATGGTATAGTCCATCGCGCCGGCGGCCGAGAGGGTCTCCACCACCTGGGCCACGGTCGAGCGCTTCTGCCCGATGGCCACATAGATGCAGATCACGTCCTGGCCCTTTTGGTTGATGATGGTGTCGGTGGCGATCACCGTCTTGCCGGTCTGCCGGTCGCCGATGATCAGCTCGCGCTGGCCCCGGCCGATGGGGATCATGCTGTCGATGGCCTTGATGCCGGTCTGCAGCGGCACCGAGACACTCTTGCGCTCGATGATGCCGGCAGCCTTGTGCTCGATGGGGCGGGTCTCGGTGGTCTCGATGGGGCCCTTGCCGTCGATGGGCTGGCCCAGCGCGTTGACCACCCGGCCGATCATCCCTTCGCCCACCGGCACGCTTACCACCCGGCCGGTGCGCTTGACCGTGTCGCCCTCCTTGATGCCCTCGTCCGAGCCCAGCAGCACGATGGCAACGCTGTTCTCCTCAAGGTTCAGGGCCATGCCGTATTCGCCGTTTGAAAATTCCACCAGCTCGTTTGCCATGCACTTTTCCAGGCCGTAGGCATGGGCGATGCCGTCGCCTACCTGGATGATCGTGCCGGTCTCGGCCGACTCGATCTTGCTGCCATAGTTTTTGATCTGGCTTTTGATGATCTTGCTGATCTCCTCAGGTTTTAACTGCATAGTCTCACCAACTTTCTTGCGTTGAGATACCGCCGCGCCCCGCGCGGCCAAAGCCCCGCCGCCCTGCGCGGATGTCCGGGCAGGCAATGGGTGCGGCGGATGTGCAAAAACGCCCTACGCGTCCAGCAAAACGCGCCGCAGCGCGGCAAGCCGCCCGGACGCGGTGCCGTCCAGTTCCCGGCCGCTGTACCGCAGCTTTACGCCGCCCAGCACCCCGGGGTCCAGCCGGTTTTCCAGCAGCACGGACATGCCGGTCTGCCCCTCCAGTTTTTTTTGCAGGGCGGCCAGCTGGTCCTGGGTCATGGGCACCGCGCTCACGGCCTCCACCGGCAGGATGCCCTTTGCCTCGTAGTGCAGCGCACGGTACTGGGCAAGGCAGCCGTCCAAAAGGCCCAGGGCGGATTTTTCGCACAGGATCTTCAAAAAATTCAGCACATAGGGGTGCACGCCGCCAAAGGCCTCGTCCAAAAGGCCCAGCCGCTCGGCGGCGGGCAGGGCGGGGTTCTGCACCAGGCGGCGGTACTCGGGCTGGCTGCTGAAGGCCCCGGCCGCAAGGGCCAGGCCCTCCAGTGCCTCCTCCTCGCAGTGCTCCTCGGCGGCCAGCGCGTACAGGGCGCTGCCGTATTCCTTTTCGGCCGCGGTCATGAGGCATCCCCCACGCGGCTGATGAAATCGTCGATCAGCGCCTTGTGCGTCTTCTCGTCGATCTCCTTTTCCACCACCCGGCCGGCCAGTTCGAGCGCAAGCTCCGAGATGTCGTTTTTCAACTCGCCCGCGGCCTTGAGCCGCTGGTTCTCGATCTCGGCGCTGGCCTTGCTCTTGAGCGCGGCCGCCTCGGCCCGCGCGGCGCTTACCATCTCATCGCTGCGGGCGGCGGCGCGCTGGGTGGCGCTCTGCACGATCTCGGTCGCCTCCTGCCGGGCGCTTGCCAGGCGGGTCTCGTATTCTTCCTTCAGCGCGTTGGCGTCCCCCTCGGCCTTTTCGGCCTCGGTGTAAAGGGTCTCCACCTGCTCGGCGCGCTGCTTGAGGATCTTCTGCACCGGCTTAAAGAGGAAATGCTTGACCCCAAGGGTCAGGATCAGCAGGTTGCAGATCTGGAAGATAAAGGTCCATGGGGCGAAGGTGACGAGATCCTGAAACTGTTTCATTCTGTCTCCTCCTTCGGGCTGTTGGGATACGGGGGCAGGGCAAACGGCCGGCCCCGCCGCCCCGCGCAGGGGGCGGCGTTAAAAGGGCAGGCGGGCAAGGGCCCCGCCCCGGTTCGGCTTACAGCAGGCCGATGAAGATGCGGGGCGCCACAAAGATCAGCAGCAGGCCGGTTACAAAGCCATAGATACCGGTGGTCTCGGCAATGGCGCAGCCCAGCAGCATGGTGCTGGTCACGTCGCCCTTGCACTCGGGCTGGCGGCCGATGGCCTCCAGGGCCTTGGCCACCGCGTTGCCTTCGCCGATGCCAGGGCCGATGCCGGCGATCAGCGCGAGACCGGCGCCGATGGCGCAGCCGGCCATAATGATTGCTTTTTCCATCATAGAGGTGTCCTCCTACCAATGAAATGTTTTTATCCTTCAGCACCCGCTTTTAAAAGCGGCGGGTGTGAATACGGTGTGTGCGCGCCTTGCGGCGCGGGGCCTGCCGAAAAACCGGGGCATGCCGCGCGGGGCCGCTCGGCGCTTTGCCCCCCGCGGGAGGCGCGCTGCGCCCGGGGCCTTACCCCTCGGCCGCGTTGGCGATGTAGAGGGTGGTGAGCATGCAGAAGATAAACGCCTGCATCGCGCTGGAGAAGAGGTCAAAATAGACGCTGAATATCGCCGGGATGCCGGCCTGCAAAACCGGGATGCCGGCAAACATCTCGCCCCAGCCGGCGGGCAGCAGGCTCAGGCAGGCAAGGCCGCCCAGCACGCAGAGCACGATGCCGAACAGCTTGTGGGAGAATTTGGCCGCGCCGGCCGCCTTGCCGCTGCGGTACTTAAAGAGCAGGGCAATGCCCGCGGCCAGCACAAGGCCGGCCACTAAGATGCTGCGGCCCAAAAGGTTCAGCAAGGCGGCGCTGCCGGCGGCCAGGGCCGCGTAGAGCAGCGAGGTGATGACCGTGCCCGAGACGATGTTGCCAAAATGACGGAAGGCCATCGAGATGGGGGTGGCCAGCTCGGACAGGATGTTGAAGGGGGTGAGCAGCGGGATGGGCTGGGTAAAGCCCAGCAGGTAGCCGCCAACGCCCCCGGCGCGGATCTTGTTGTAGGTGATGAGCACAAACACCATCAGGGCCCAGGCCAGGGTGGTGGACACATCGCCGGTGGGCGGGAAAAGCCCCACCAAGCTCAGCAGGCTGCCCATCAGCGAGGAGACGAACAGAGCCGCCACAAAGGGGCCGTAGTAGGCAAACCGCACCCCCATGTTGCCGTTGACAAAGTTCTGGGCCGTCTCCACCAAAAACTCGGCCACCACCTGCCGCTTGCTCACCGCCCGCAGCTGTAAGCCCCGGGTGAGGAAGGCGCACAGCCCCAGCACGATCAGGGTGACCAAAAGCGAGTCCACCATGGTGGCGGTGATGGGGATGCCCCCCAGCACCGGGATGGTACAATAGATGCGCGCACCGGTAATATCCACATTCATACCGGCTCATCGCCTCCTTTCGGATTTTCAGCCCCGGGGGTTTTGGCCGGTTCCGGCTTGTACATCCCCAGAAGCTGCATGGCAAAAATGGTCAGCCGCGGGAAAAACAGCGGGATCACCGCCGCGGGCCAGCTAAAGCAGGGCAGGGCCACCGCTACTGCCGCCACCAGCACGGTGGCGAGCATCCGGGTGCTGTACGAGAGCTGCAAGGCCGCCCGCCCGCGCTTTTCGTCGGTGGACGCGGCCAATTTTTGGATCGACAGCCCCAGCAAAAAAAAGTTGAGCACCGCAAACCCGCCGCCCAAAAGGGTGCCCCACAAAACCGTGAGGTCCCACCGGCTCAGCAGGCAGAATACCAGGTTCATCACGACCGAAAAGGCCAGGGTGCCAACCGCGATGTGGGCCGTTTCCCGCTTGGTTGCTTGTTGAACTTTCATACGCCCTCCCGGGTCAGTTGGTTTTGGGGCCGCCGTTGTCCGGGCCGGCCCTGTGCAGGCCGTCGGCTTGGCCGCCCTCCCGGCCGCCGTGCGGGCTTCCGCCGGGGCCGCGGCTGTTTGGGCCGCCGGCTGGGCCGCCCTCCGGCGGCCTGCGGCCGCTGCGCCGCAAAAACATCCGCATAAACTCGGCAAAGGTGCACGCCGAGGCCCCCAGCCCCAGCAGGATGGCCGCCAGCCATACCCAGGGCCCCAGCAAAAACCGCTCGGCCAGCCAGCCAGCCAAAAGCAGGCAGAGCACCGGCGGCACGGTGAGCGAAAGCCCTAACTGGGTAAGCCAGGTAAGGTTTTGCAGCGAGGCAAACCAGCCATCCTTTTTCAAAGCGGCCTGTCCCCCTTTTGGCGGCATTACTTTATTAGTATAGCAATCTTGCCTTGCAAATGCAATCCATAAAATGCCCAAACCGGGCGGGAAAAAGCCCTCGATCTGTTCTTTGCGCCGGCCGGCGGGGGCGGCTTTTTGCAGCGTTCGCTTTGCTGCCGGCAAAAACTATTTCTATGTGGAGCGGTTCCGCAAGAAAACAAAGCGGCCCCATGCCGCCGGCAGGGCATCCGCACTTTCTGCCCTCCCTTTTGGCAGGCCTTGCGGGGGATATGAGCAGAGCATACCAGAAAAATGACTATTAGTCAATATTTAAAAACACATTTTTACAAATTTTGCTTTCTGGGCGCTTTCGTGGTATCATAATAAAAAGCAAAACGCGCCGCACGGCGCAAACGCCCGCCGGGGGTTGCGCCCGGCCGGGACCGCGCAGCGCAAAGGCCCGCCGGCGCGTGAGCGCCCCAAAAGGCGCAGGCGCCCGCCGGCGCAGGAGCGCCCCAAAAGGCGCAAACGCCCGCCGGCGCAGGAGCGCCCCAAAAGGCGCAGGCGCCCGCCGGCGCGTGAGCGCCCCAAAAGACGCAAACGCCCGCCGGCGCAGGAGCGCCCCAAAAGACGCAAACGCCTGCCGGCGCAAGCGCGCCCCAAAAGGCGCAGGCGCCCGCCGGCGCAAGCGCGCCGCAGCACAAAGGAGGCAACACCCATGCTCATCAGCCTGATCGTGCCCTGCTACAACGAGGCCGAGGCCCTGCCCCTGTTTTACGCCGAGGCGGCCCGGGTAGCCGGCGAAATGCGGCAGAGCCACGGGGCGGACTTTGAGTTTATCTTTGTGGACGACGGCTCAAAGGACGATACCCTCAAAACCGCCAAGGCCCTGCGCGAGAAGGACGGGCGGGTGCGCTATCTAAGCTTCAGCCGCAACTTTGGCAAGGAGGCGGCCATCTACGCCGGCCTGCGGGCCGCAAAAGGGGACTATGCCGCCCTGCTGGACGCCGACCTGCAGGACCCGCCCGCCCTGCTGCCCGAGATGCTGGACGCCCTGCTTTCGGGCGGGTACGACTGTGCCGCCACCCGCCGCACCACCCGCAAGGGGGAGCCGCCGCTGCGCAGCTTTTTTTCCCGCATGTTCTACCGGCTGATCCACAAGATGAGCGACACCGAGATCATGGACGGCGCGCGGGACTACCGGCTGATGACCCGCAAGATGGTGGACGCGGTGTTGAGCATGGGGGAATACAACCGGTTCTCCAAGGGCATTTTTGGCTGGGTGGGCTTTCGCACCAAGTGGTTCGCCTATGAAAACATCGAGCGGGCGGCCGGCCAGACCAAGTGGAATTTCTGGAAGCTGTTCCGCTATTCCATCGAGGGCATCGTGGGCTTTTCCACCGCGCCGCTGGCCGCCGCCGCCCTGCTGGGGGTGCTGTTCTGCCTGTCCGCGCTGGTAATGATCGGGGTGATCGTTGTGCGCACCCTCGTGTTTGGCGACCCCACCAGCGGCTGGCCCAGCATGGTCTGCATCATCCTGCTCTGCAGCGGGGTGCAGCTGTTCTGCACCGGGGTGCTGGGCGAGTACCTGGCCAAGACCTACTTAGAGGTCAAGCGCCGGCCCCTCTACCTTGTAAGGGAGGACAGCGAGGCCCCCGACCCGCGCACCCCCCAGCCGTAGCCCGCGCCCAAAAGGCCGCGCACCCCCCAGCCGTAGCCCATGCGCCAAAGGCCGCGCGCCCGGCGCGCCGCAAGGGCGGCGGCCGCAGCGCAAACCCCAAAGCCCGGCGGCGCAACCCCCAAAGCCCGGCGGCGCCCCGCCTGGCACCCACGAACCAAAAAAGCAAAAGAGCCAAAAGCGGTTTGCACCCGCCTTTGGCTCTTTTTTGCTGTGTTCTTTCAGCCCTTTGGCAGCCCTTTGGGCCGCGGCCCGGGTTTTGTGCGGGGCCGCTGCCGGCCGCGCTCACCGCGCCTTACCCGGCCTGCCGCTTTTTGATCTCCTCGATCATCACCGGAAGCACCTGCAAAGCGTCCCCCACAATGCCAAGGTCGGCCACCTCAAAGATGGGGGCGTCCTCGTCCTTGTTGATGGCCACCACGTATCCCGCGCCGGACATGCCCGAGACATGCTGGGTGGCCCCCGAAACGCCGCAGGCGATGTAGAGGGGCGGGGCCACGATCTTGCCGGACTGGCCCACCTGGTGCGCCCGGGAGATCCAGCCCGCCTCGATGGCCGGCCGGGTGGCGCCGGGCACCCCGCCCAGCAGCTCGGCCAGCTGCCGCACCAGCGCAAAGCCCTCGGCGCTGCCCATGCCGCGGCCGCCGGTCACGATCACCTTGGCCGCCTGCAGGTCCACCGACTCGGCGATCTCGCGCACCGCCTCGGCCACCTGCGCGCGCAGCGCCTGGGCCGGCGGCTCCACCAAAAACGGGGTCACCGGCCCGGCCGGGCCGGCCGCCGGCCGGCTGAAGGCGCCGGGCCGCACCGTAAACACCCAGGGCTGGGCCGCCAGGCAAAACTCCCCCAGCACGGTGCCGCCGTAAAGCGCCGCGGTGCAGTGCAGCCCGTCCTCCTTCGGCTCAAGGGCGGTCACGTCCTGTAAGCAGGCGGCGCCCAGCCGGGCGGCCAGCCGCGCGGTGAGCTCCCGCCCGGCCGCGCCGCCCCCCGCCAGCAGGGCGGCCGGGGCATACCGCTCCATGGCGGCCTGCAGCGCGCAGACCGCCGCGTCAAAGCATCCCTCGCCAAAGGCCGGGCCCTCCACGCTTAAAACCTCGTCCGCCAGCACGGCGGCCTTTTGGGCCGCGGCCGCGTTGTCGGCGCCGGCCAGCAGCGCCAGCATCCGGCCGC
>CAJTVI010000005.1 GCA_910579545.1 uncultured Oscillospiraceae bacterium
CCGGGTCGGACGCCGCGGCCACAACGCTCTGCGGCTCGCTTACAGGGGCGGACTGCGCCAATGGGCTGGCCGAGATAGCGGCGGCGGTACCCACGGCGGAAACGGCCACAACGGCCGCGGTGCCGGTGACCACCGCTTTTTTGACCAGAAGGCCCTTGATGAGTACGTTTTTCCAGGACATTGTCATCCCTCTTTCCGGTGATTGGAGTTTGCGGTACAAAGCCGCCTTACAGGGGGATAAGACCCACTTTATCGATACCTATTATTATAATGGGGGCCGGGCTGTTTTGTCAATCGGTTTTGGGGGGTTTGCCGGCCGCCGGCGCGTCCGGGACGTCCGGGGCGCCCGGGTGGAAGTGGGCAAAGATCGCGCTGGCCGCCGCCGGGCCGATGCCCTTGGCCCTTTGCAGCTGCCCGGGGGTGGCCGCCCGCACCGCCGCGACCGTTTTGAACTCGGCCAGCAGGGCCTTGGCCGCCGCCGGGCCAACGCCCGGCACCTGGGTAAGGCTGGAGGCGTAGGCCTTTTTGTTGTACTGCTGACGGCGATAGGCGTTGGCAAAGCGGTGGGTCTCGTCCTGGATGGAGGTGATAAAGGTAAAGATGCCCCGGTGCATGCTGATGGCGATCTCGCCGCCGCCGGGCGCCACAATGGCCCGGGTGCGGTGCTTATCGTCCTTGACCATGCCAAAGAGGGGCACGTCGGCCAGGGGGGTGCCGGCCAGGGCGGCGGCCACCGCGCTGACCTGCCCGCGGCCGCCGTCCAGCAAAATGAGGTCCGGCTTTTGGGCAAACTGGTTGGCGCTGGCCGCGCCGGCATGGGCGGCGTACTCGCCGGCGCGGCGGGCCAGCGCCTCGGCCATGCTGGCGTAATCGTCGGTGCCGGGCACGGTTTTCATCTTGAACCTGCGGTAGCCGCTCTTTTTGGGCCGGCCCTCCTCAAACACCACCATGCCGCAGACGCTGGTACCGTCGCCCCAGTTGGAGATGTCGTAGCTTTCAATGACCCTTGGCGCGGCCGGCAGGCCCAGCACGGCCGCCGCCTCGTCCAACAAACGGTCCTGCCGGCCATAGCGGCCGCTCTCCCGCGCAAGCCGCTCCACCGCGTTGGTGTAGGCCATCTCCACCAGCTTGGCCACATCCCCCCGCTGGGGGACGTACAGGTGCACTGTGCCGCCCCGGGTCTCGCCCAGCAGCCGGCTGAGCGCCTCGCTGCCCTCGGGCAGGGCGTCCACCGCGATGGTGCGGGGGATCTCCTCCCCGTCCAGATAGTAGCGGGGCAAAAATTCCTCCCGGGAGGCGTCGATATCGGTGGTGTCGTGGAACAAGAACTCCCGCTTGTCGGTCAGGCGGCCCTGGCGGTAGCGCAGCACGGCGGCGCAGACCGCATGGGGGGTGCCGGCCAGGGCGATGACGTCCATGTTGGTGTCCTCGCTGATGACCACCTTTTGCCCGGCCGATACCTTGCGGATGGCGGCGATCTGGTCCCGCAAAAGGGCGGCGGTTTCAAAATCCAGCCGCTCGGAGGCCTCCTGCATCCGCTGCTCGAGGCTTTTGAGGATCTCCTTTTTGCCGTAGCGGATCATGTGCACCGCGCCGCGCACCGCCTCGCAGTAGCTCTCGCGGCTGATGCGGCCGCTGCACACGGCCATGCACTTGCCGATGTGGGCGTTGAGGCAGGGCCTGCCCTTGCCGATCTCCCGCGGGAAACTCTTGCCGCAGCGGGGCAGCAAAAAGGAATCCTGCGCCGACTCCACCATCTGCCGCACCGCAAAGCTGCTGGTGTAGGGGCCGATGTACTCGGCGCCGTCCTCCTCCTTTTGCAGCACGGCCGAGAGCCGGGGGTACTCCTCCCTGGTGACGCGCACATAGCTGTAACCCTTGTCGTCCTTTAACAGGATGTTGTATTTGGGGGTGTGGGCCTTGATCTGGCTGGCCTCCAGCACCAGCGCCTCAAACTCGCTCTGGCAGACGATGACGTCGAACTGGAAGGCGTTCTGGATCATCTTGGTGACCTTGGCGTCGTGGGGCACCCCCTCGCGGAAGTACTGGCTGACCCGGGTGCGCAGCCGCTTGGCCTTGCCGATGTAGATGATCTCGTCCCGCTTGTCCCGGATGATGTAGACCCCGGGCAGCAGGGGCAGCATTTTGGCCTTTTGGTAGAGCTCGGCCTTGGTCATGGGGGTCTCCTTTCGCTAAAAAGGGGGCGCCGCATCCCGCCGGTCTGCCGCCCAAAAGGCGGGCGGCGCGGCGGGCCGGACAAGGAAAAGGGCGGCGCCTTGACGGCCCGCCCCCTTGCAGATGTTTTTTGCTGTTTGGGTTACTCTGCAAACCCGCTGTTGACCAGCTTGACCAGACCGTCCACGGCGGTCTGCTCGTCGGCGCCGTCCGCGATGATGCGGATGGTGGTGCCGCCCACGATGCCAAGGCTGAGAACCCCCAGCAGGCTCTTGGCGTTGACGCGGCGCTCCTCTTTTTCGACCCAGATCGAAGCCTTGTACTCGTTGGCTTTCTGGATGAAGAAGGTGGCCGGACGGGCATGCAGGCCAACCTGGTTTTCGACCGTAACTTCTTTCACATACATGATCGCAATCGCTCCTAATCTACTCAAAGTTTATTGGTGTCAATCCACTCCGGCTTGCTGAACCGTTGCCTCTATCATATCCTAATCCGCCGGCATTGTACAGTATTTTTGCGCAAATTTGTCAGTTCACCGAATCTGAAAGAATCCAACGCGCCCTGATTTGTATCTTTTTACCAGGAATTTTTCCACAACCTTGTGGGAAACCCCAAAGGTTTTCAACATCCGGCCCAGCAAGCCGGTGGAAAACTTACCCGCCGTTTTGTTTGAGCCAGGCCTCGTACAGGTCCGGCCGGCGGGTTTTGGTGCGGGCAAGGCTTTGTTCCTCGCGCCATTTCGTTACATTTTGGTGGTGGCCGCTCAGCAGCACCCCGGGCACCCTGCGGCCGCGCCACTCCTCCGGGCGGGTATACTGGGGGTATTCCAACAGGCCGTTCCAGTGGCTCTCGTCCTGGTAGCCCTCCGGCTGGGCCAGCACGCCGGGCTGCAGGCGCAGCACGCTGTCGGCCACCACAAGGCTGGCCAGCTCGCCGCCGGTGAGCACATAATCCCCGATGCTGATCTCCTCGTCGGCCAGCTCCTCGATCACCCGCTCGTCCATGCCCTCGTAGTGGCCGCAGACCAAAAGCAGGCTGTCGTACCCGGCCAGCCGCTTTGCCTGCTGCTCGGTATAGGGGGCGCCGGCGGCGGTCATAAAGATGATATGGGGCCGGGGGCGGCCGGCGGCCTCGACCTCGGCGATCACGGCCTGGCAGCAGTCATGGATGGGCTGGGCGTTCATCACCATGCCGCAGCCGCCGCCGTAGGGGTAATCGTCCACCTGGCGCTGCTTGTTGAGGGTATAGTCCCGGATCTGGTGGCAGTGTGTCTCGATCAGGCCCTTGCGGGCGGCCCGGCCTAAGATGCTCTCGTCCAAAAAGGCCTGGCAGAGCTGCGGGAACAGGGTGGCAATGTCGATCCGCATCATACCGGCGCGTCCCCGCTTTCCGGCGCGGTTTTGCCATCGGCTGCGCCCTGGGGAGCATCCGCATTTTCCGCCGCGCTGAACATGCCCGGGATGGGGGCCACCAGCAGGTAGCCCTGGGCGGGGTAAAGGCCCTTGAGGAACTCCGGCACGCCGGGGAACCGGCACTCCTCCCCTGACGGGGTGAGCACCGTGTAAATATCCTGGGCGGCGGGGTGGGTCACGTCCGTGACCCTGCCGTAGACCCGGCCGGTATCAGAGTCCCGCACCGCAAGGCCGATGAGGTCCTGCAAAAAATACCGGCCGGCGGGCAGGCGGGCTTCGCTGCGGGCGATGTAGACCACCCGGCCCAAAAAGGGGCGGGCCTCCTCGATGCTGCCCACCCCCGCAAGGGTGAGCAGCGCCATGCCCTTGTGCGGGCGCACCGAGCCCACCGCGCGGGGCGCGGCCCCGGTTTCGGAAAAATAGAGGGTTTTAAAGCCGGCCAAAAACTCCGCGCCGTCGCACCAGAGCTCCAGCTTCATCTCGCCGCGCACCCCGTGAGTGGCAACGATTTTGCCCGCCTCCAGATACTCCCGCATACGCCCGCAGCCTCCCTTTTGCAGCCTTTTGGGCCCCGGCACTGCGGCAGGCCGTTTAAAGGCCTGCGCCCGCCGGGGTGCCTCCCCAAAGCCCTTGGCAATTTTTTTGACAGCCTTGCAGCAAAAAAGGCCGCTGCATGGCAAACTTGCAGCAGCCCTTGTTTTTTTGCTTGCGCCGAGGGTCAGTCGATCTCGACCATGGCCTTTTCGCCGCGGCGCACCGCGGCGGCCCGCATGACCACCCGGATGGCCTTTGCGATGCGGCCCTGCTTGCCAATGACCCTGCCCATATCGCCCTCGGCCACGCTGAGGTGGTAGACGACCGTGCCGTCCTCCCGCGGTTCCTCGGCCGAAACCTGCACAGAGTCCGGCTCGTCCACAAGGCCCCTGGCAACCGCCAGCAGCAGTTCCTGCATGGGTATGTCCCTCCGTTTTAAAACAGTCTGACGCCCCCCTTACCCGGGGGGACGCGCCGTTTGGGCGGCGCCTGGATCAGAGGATGTTCGACTTTTTGAGCAGGGCCCGCACCGTATCGGTGGGCTGCGCGCCGTTGGCGATCCACTGTTTGGCCTTTTCGCCGTCGATGTTTACCACAACGGGATCCTTGGTGGGATCGTAGTAGCCGATCTCCTCGATAAAGCGGCCGTCACGGGGGAAGCGGCTGTCCGCCACCACCACACGGTAGAAGGGCGCTTTTTTTGCGCCCATGCGGCGCAGCCTGATTTTTACTGCCATTTCTATTACCTCCTGAAAATTGTGTAGCTTTGTTTGCCCGCCCCTCAGAGGACAGGGGGGCTTGTTGGGCCCCTTGTATTTTGCATGGCCGCGCCGCGTTTTGCGCGGCGGTTTGGCCATACCAACAAATTTGCGCGGGCGGCGCGCCCTACATGGGCAGCCCGCCCAGCCCCATGCGCCGGCTGAAGGCTTTGGGGTTCTTTTTGGCCTGCCGCATCATCTTTTGGATCATCTCAAACTGGCGCAGAAGCCGGTTGACCTCCTCCACGCTGGTGCCGCTGCCGGCCGCGATGCGCCGCTTGCGCTTAGGATTGATGATGGCTGGCTTTTCCCGCTCGGCGGGGGTCATGCTGTAAATGATGGCCTCGATGTGGGTAAAGGCCTTTTCGTCCACCTGGCTGGGGTCGATCCTGTTGCCCCCCGGGAACATCGAGAGCATCGCCGCCGCGCCGCCCATCTTTTTCATCTGGGCAAACTGGTCCAGCATGTCGTTCATGTCAAACCGGTTTTCGCGCAGGCGTTTGGCGGTCTCCTCGGCCTTTTTTTCGTCCAGGTCGGTCTGGGCCTTCTCGATCAGGCTCAGCACGTCCCCCATGCCCAGAATGCGCCCGGCCATCCGCCCGGGGTGGAAGACCTCCAGGTCGTCCAGCTTTTCGCCCACGCCCTGGAACTTGATGGGCTTGCCGGTAACGGCCAGCACGCTGAGGGCCGCGCCGCCGCGGGTATCGCCGTCAGTTTTGGTAAGGATGATGCCGTCCACCCCAACCGCCTCGTGGAAGGTTTTGGCCACGTTGACCGCGTCCTGGCCGGCCATGGCGTCCACCACCAGCAGCACCTCGTCCACCGTGACGGCCTCGCGGATGCGGCCCAGTTCGTCCATCAGCTCCTGGTCGATGTGCAGGCGGCCGGCGGTGTCCAGCAGCACGATATCGTTGCCGTGGTCCTTTGCGTGGGCGGCGGCCCTGCGGGCGATCTCCTCCGGCTTTGCATCCGGCAGGGTGAACACCGGCACCCCGGCCTGTTTGCCCACCACCTGCAGCTGCTCGATGGCGGCCGGGCGGTAGATGTCGCAGGCCACCAGCAGCGGGCGGTGCCCCTGCTTGAGGAAATACTTGCCCAGCTTGGCGGCATGGGTGGTTTTGCCGTTGCCCTGCAGGCCGCAGAGCATTAAGATGGTGGGGCCTTTGCTTTTGATGTGGATGCGCGCGGCCTCCTGGCCGCCCATTAGGGCGGTAAGCTCCTCGTTGACGATCTTGACCACCTGCTGGGCGGGGGTGAGGCTCTCCATCACCTCGCTGCCCATGGCCCGTTCGGAAACGCTGGCGCAAAAATCCTTTGCGACCTTGTAGTTGACGTCGGCCTCAAGCAGGGCCATGCGCACCTCGCGCATGGCGGCCTTGATGTCCGCCTCGCTGAGCTTGCCCTTGCCGCGCAGCTTTTTGAATACGCCGGCCAACCGGTCGGACAGGGATGTAAACGCCATTGGCTGCATTGCCCTCCTTAGCCGGTTATTCGGTGATCTCGCCGATCACCCGCAGCATCTCGCCCGCGGCGCGGTCGATCTCGTCCGAGCCGGTATAGCGGCCGGCGTTGTAAAAGCGGATGTCCCGCGCGAGGGCCTCCAGCCTGGAAAGCCCCTGCCGCACCGCCTGGTACCGCCCGGCAAAGCCGATCTTGCTCTCCAGTTCCAGGATGATGCTCTCGCCGCGCTTGATGGAATCCCGCACACCCTGGCGGGTGATACCAAAGTTATCGGCGATCTCGGCCAGAGAGAGGTCGTCGTTATAATACTGCTCCATGACCTCCCGCTGCTTTTGGGTGAGGACGTCGCCGTAAAAATCCAGAAGATACGAGATCTCCAGGTTTTTTGCCATCGCCCTCACCTCCCTGCCGGGGCCTGCCAGCCCGCTTTGGTGTAAAGTGTTTTGCTTTACAGTTGCCAATTATAGCAGATATTCCAGTTTCTGTCAAGGGTTATTTTATACTTAGAGTAAAGGGGGCGGAGATGGTTCCGAGGCCGCCCGCCCGGGCGGCCGGCCGATTTCCCGATGGACACGTCCCTCCGGCTGTTTGGGGCCGGCCGTATTCCTTGAAAAAGGCCGGCCGCTGTGCTATACTCGTTTTGATAGAATATTTGCTGTTTTGATGGCAAAAAGGGGCGCTTTAGAGGATGTTTTGTACAAAATGCGGTCGTGAAATTGCCCAGGGCCTTGCCTTTTGCCCCTACTGCGGGCAGAAGGTTTTTGGGGGACTTCCCCCGCAGGAGGGAGCCCGGCAGGAGGAGCCCCGGCAGGGCGGCCTGCTGTATTCCGCCGAGGTGAGCGGGCTTTTGAAGTCCGGCCGGCTGGAGGTGTATGCCGACCGGGCCGAGTTTATTGCCAGCAGCGTACAAAAAACCGTTTTTTACTACTCGACCCTGATGGGGGTCAAAAAAGGGCTGGACCGCATCAACTTTATCACCGCGGACGGCCAGACGGTGCCCTGCACCATCAACCGCGCAAAGCTGCACGAGGCCTTTGTGTACATTGAAAAGGCCGCCGCCCCCTACATTGCCCAGCGCAAGGAGCGGCTGGCGGAGCAGGGCATTTTTTACTCGATGGTGAGCAGTATGGGGCTGACCGGCGGGGTGCTGGAGGTCCGGCAGGACCGGGTGGAGTTCCGGGCCAAGGGCGGCAAAACCGAGGCGGTGGGCTACGAGCGGGTCAAGTCGGCCGGGCTCTCGATGGGGGCGCTGGAGCTGACCCTGACCGACGGCACCACCCGGAGCTTTGGGCTGGAAAAGGAACTGCGCGAGGAGGTCTGCGCCTTTGTAAACAAGGCGGTGGAGCCGTATGCCGCCGAGCGGCGGCAGGCTCTGCGCGAGGCCGGGATCTTTTACTCCTGCCTCAGCAGCCACGGCGCGGGCACCGGCACCCTGAACGCGTTTGAGGACCGGCTGGAGTATACTGGCGCGGACGGCGAAACAAAGGCGGTGCCCTTTGCGGCGATCCGCGCGGCCAGCCTTTCGATGGGCTCGCTGGAGGTCGGGCTTACCAGCGGGCTTACCCTCTCGTTTACGGTGGAGCGGGAGATCGCAAACGGGCTTTTGGAGTTTGTGCAGGCGGGCATTGCGCCCTATGTGGCCCGGCGCACCGAGGGCTTTGACCGCACCTTTGGCGCGGACGAGCAGATCGAGGTGAACGAGGCCCGGGGGGTATGGCACATCCTGCGGCTGGGGGGCAGCGCCATCTCAGAGGAATACCCGCTGGACGCGCTGGAAGGATGCAGATGGACCGAGAGCGTCGCCTCCGGCATGCTGGACAGCGTGCTTTCGGGCGGGATAGCCCTTTTGAGCGGCGCGGCCAAGGCCGCGGGGGTGCAGGCCGCGCCGGCGGCCGAGGAAAAGCTGCGCTGGGCGGGGGTCGTGCTGGCCCTGCGCACCGGGGACGGGGTGCAGGAGCTGACCGTCCGGTTTGGGGATTTTGCCCTGGGGGCGGCCCGCACCAGCAAAAAATACCTGCGCTGCCGGGCCGACGGGCTTGCCCTGCTGGAGCTTTTGGCCCAGCGCTGCCCCGCCTGCGCCTGTGTGCCGCCCGAGGAGCTGCCGCAGGCCCCCGCGCCAAGCGCGGCCGGGCCGGCCGGCAGTGGGGCCGGCCTGCCCGCCCCGGCTGCCGGCAGCCCCGAGCCGGAGGAGGGCAGGGACGAGTTTGGCATCATCAAGTACATCGAGGGGGTCAGCGGGTTTATTGGCGAGTGCTCCACCCCCATGACCATCGCGATCCAGGGCGGCAGCGGCGGCAAAAACAGCGTGATGAAGCTGCTGGCCGACAGCCTTACCCCCGACTGCCGCGAAAACCTTGTCTGGTTCCACACCTGGCAGTTTTCGCAGGTGCAGGAGGCCGACCAGCTGCCGGCCTTAGCGGGCAGCCGGCTGATCGCCCAGCTGGGGGGTGCGGGCGGCGCGGCGGCCAAGGACCGGGCCATCAAGGCGGCCAAGGGGCTGATCGGCATCACCTCGGGGCTGATCTCGCAGGGCAGTTCGGATGGGCAGAGCCTGATGGACGCGCTGTTCCGGGAAAATGCGCCCGACTCGCTGGAAAAGCTGGTGCACACCTTTGCAGGGCTGGTGCGTAAGCGGGCCGGCGCCGGCGGCAAGGTGCTGATCTTCATCGACGACCTGGACCGGCTGAGCCCCGCCCAGGCGGTGCTGCTGCTGCGGGCGATGCGCAGCTATTTTGAGTGCGAGGGCTGCGTGTTTGTGATCGCGGCCGACTACGATTTTGTGCTGCGCGGGGCAGCCCAGTGCAGCGGCCCGGACTTTGAGGAGAGCCAGGGCAAGGCCTTTTTTGACCAGATGTTCCAGGTGTCCTTCCGGGTGCCGGTGTCCAGCCTGCATGTGCAGAACTATGTGGCCGGCAAGCTGAGCCAGGTGGGCATTGCGCCGGAGGACGAGCAGGAGCTGGAACTGTACGCGGCGCTGATCCAGCATTCGGTGGGCTACAAGCCCCAGAACATGGACCGGCTGTTCAACTCCTTCCTGCTTTTGAAAAAGCTGACCGACGACGAAATTTACAAAAACCGCAGCCAGCGGCTGACCCTGTTTGGGCTGGTGTGCATGCAGGCGCGCTTCCGGGACGTGTACGACGCCCTCTTGCGCATGAAGGAGCAGATCACCCCCGAATACTTAGCCGGCTTTTTGAGCGGCGAGGCCGAGGATGCCCCGGCGGCCGAGCGGGAGGCCTTTTGCGAGTTTATGCGGGTTTTTTGCAGCCTGATCGACACCGACCAGACCGGCGCGCTCTCGCAGGAGGAATGCCGCAGATTTGCCAAAACGCTGGAACTCTCGGGGATCACCTCCAAATAAGTGCGATCCGCAAAATGGCCCCGGCCGCTGGGGGAAGCGGCCGGGGCGTTTTTTGCTTGCTGTATTTTGGGGGCGGGGCTTACACCTGGAGGTTGAGGCTCTGCTCGCCTTTTTCGGTGTTGTCAAACGAGTAGTCGTTGCCGGGCAGCAGCGCGTTGAGCAGGATGCCCAGGATGGCGGACACCGCGAGGCCGGACAGGCTGATGGTGGTGGAGCCCACCGCAAACGAGATGCCGCCGATGCTGTTGAAGCCCAGCGCGCTGACCAGGATGACCGCCGCGATGATGAGGTTGCGGCTGTTGGTAAAGTCCACCTGGTTTTCGACCACGTTGCGCACCCCGATGGCCGAGATCATGCCGTAGAGGATGAAGGACACGCCGCCCACGATGCCGGCCGGCACCGTGTTGACCGCCGCGCCAAACTTGGGGCTGAAGCTGAGCAGGATGGCAAAGCAGGCCGCGATGCGCATGACCAGCGGGTCATAGATCTTGGTGAGGGCCAGCACGCCGGTGTTTTCGCCGTAGGTGGTGTTGGCCGGGCCGCCCAAAAAGCCGGCAAGGCAGGTGGCAAGGCCGTCGCCCATGAGGGTGCGGTCCAGGCCGGGGTCCCGGATGTAGTTTTTGCCGGTGGTGGCGCTGATGGCCGCAATGTCGCCGATGTGCTCCATCATGGTGGCCAGCGCGATGGGCATGATGGTGAGGATGGCCGAGAGGTCAAACTTGGCCATGGCCGCGCCCGAAACCGGCAGCCCGAACCAGCTGGCCGCGTTGATGGCGGTAAAGTCCACCGCGCCGGTGACCAGCGCCACGATATAAGACACCACCACCCCCAGCAGGATGGGCAGGATCTTGACCATGCCCTTGCCCCAGATGTTGCAGACCACCACGGTGCCCAGCGCCACAATGGCCAGCAGCCAGTTGGTTTGGCAGTTGGAGATGGCCGAGGGGGCCAGGATAAGCCCGATGGCGATGATGATGGGCCCGGTGACCACCGGCGGGAAGAGCCGCATGATCCGGCCCACCCCAAACACCCGGATGAGCATGGCCACCACAAAGTAGAGCAGCCCGGCGAACACCACGCCGCCGCAGGCGTAGGGCAGCATTTCGGCGTTGGGCACGGTCAGTTCGCCGTTTGCGTCGGCCAGCTTGGGGGCCACGATGGCAAAGCCGCCCAGAAAGGCAAAGGAGGAGCCGAGGAAGGCCGGCACCTTGCCCTTGGTGATGAGATGGAACAAGAGGGTGCCGAGCCCGGCGCAGAGCAGGGTGGTGGGCACGCTGAGGCCGGTGATGAGCGGCACCAGCACGGTGGCGCCGAACATGGCAAAGGTGTGCTGAAGGCCCAGCACCACCGTTTTGGCGGCGCCAAGCTGGCGGGCGTCATAGATGCCCTCGGAAGCCTTGGGTGCAGCAGACATGGTTTGATTCCTCCTTGCTGTTTGAAGGGGCCGCCCTCCCGGCATTTTGCCGGGAGGGGGATGAACCCCGTGGTTCCTGAGTTTTGCCGCCTTTGCGCCGGCCTCTTTTTTTGCCCCGCGGGGGGCAAAAAAAGAGGCACCGCCGTTAAAACGGCGATGCCACAAAAGCGTTGGTAAAATTCAAAAAGGAAAAAACAGAACGGCCGGTGCAGGTGATCGTTGCCTTTTTGGGCAGCATCCCGGTCATCTGTTCATCCCCCTTCGGCCCTTTGGCCTTGGGACATTATAACAGGCGGTACCGCGGGATGCAAGGCTATTTGGGCTTTTCCCGGATTTTTGGCGCTTTGCACAATTTTTTTGCGATTCTTTCTCAAAACGCCGCCCACGCCAAAAGGGGCGGGCGACCGGCCCGGCGGCTCAGTAGTATTTTTTGATGTAGGCGTCCCGGCAGCGCTGGATGATCTCGCGGGCGGCGGCGGCGTCCTGCTCCTCGTTGACCACCGTCTCCTTGCCCTCCAGGTTTTTGTAGACCTGGAAGAAGTGCCGCATCTCGGCAAAGATGTGGGGCGGCAGCTCGGAGATGTCCTTATAGGTGTTGTAGTTGGGGTCGCTGAAGGGGATGGCGATGATCTTTTCGTCCATCTTGCCGCTGTCCAGCATGGTAAAGGCCCCGATGGGGTAGCAGCGCACAAGGCTCATGGGCTCGATGGTCTCGCTGCAGACCACCAGCACGTCCAGCGGGTCGCCGTCGTCCGAGAGGGTGCGGGGGATCAGGCCGTAGTTGGCCGGGTAGTGGGTGGAGGTGTGGAGGATGCGGTCCAGGATGATGTAGCCGCTCTCCTTATCCAGCTCATATTTTTTTTTGGAGCCCTTTTCGATCTCGATCACCGCGATGAAGTCATCCGGGGTAATGCGGGCGGGATTCATATCATGCCATACGTTTGCCAACAGAGTGCACTTCCCTTCTCAATCGTCTGCGCAGGGTCCGCCGCCGGAATCGCTTTTGGCGGCGGCAGTGCGCGGTGTGCCCCCCTGCGCCGGGGCAGGCCGCCGCCTTCCAGCAGATATTATAGCACACCCCGCCCGGTTTGCACAGTGGAAAAACGCGGGCCGCGGCGTTTTTTGCGCGGTTTTGCGCCGGCCGATCCTTTCTGCAATGACCGTTGCCGCCCGCAGGCTGTTTCCTGTGCCGCTAAAGTAATAAATGATCCTTCTCATTGCCATACCTCTTACGAACGGTATCTTAATGGTTTGATCGTATCACAGCCCATTTTGGCTGTCAAATGCCCCTGGCAAAATACCTCAGTGCCGCATCACCGACATAAGCCGCCAGAGCGGGCAGTTGACAAACCGGCCCCTGGCGCGCTATGCTGGGGCTGTGGCGGCAAAGGCTTGCGCCGCCGCAAAAATGGGCGTATCCCTTTGGGGCGGGGCTGGCCCGCCGCGGGGCGGCCCTTTTAAAAAGGAGGTTTGCAGGGGATGCAGATCGGCACAAAGGGCAGCGGCGAGCTGCTGGTAAACGAGAGCCTGCTGGCCCGGGCGGTGGGCAGCGGCAGCGTGGCGGTGTTCGCCACCCCCATGATGATCGCCGGGCTGGAAAAGGCAGCCGCCGGCAGCGTACAGCCCCAGCTGGAGCCCGGCCAGACCACGGTGGGCACCCGGATGGAGGTGACCCACGAGGCCGCCACCCCCGCCGGGATGCGGGTGTGGTTTGAGACTGAACTGATAGAGGTAAGCCCCAACGGCCGGCTGCTGACCTTTAGGGTCGAGGCGCGGGACGAGGCGGGCATCATCGGGCGGGGCACCCACCAGCGGGCGGTGGTGGATGCGGCCCGGTTTGAGCAGAAGGCCGCCGGCAAACTGGCCGCGCGGGGATGACCGCGCTTCCCTTCCCCCGCCGCCGAAAGGCATCGTGCGGCCCGGGCCGCTCTGTGACATGGCCCGGCCCTGGCCGCAGGGGTTTTGGGCGGGCTTGGCGGTTTGGCCGCCCGGCGCCCCGTCTTATACCCCCAAATCCCCCCAAAAAAGGCGCTTGGCGGGCTTTGCAGTTTGGCACGCCGGGGGGCTTGACTTTTGCGCGGCGGCGGGGTACAATAATAGGGCAGTTTTCCCTGCGGGTTTAGCTCACCCGGTAGAGCGTCTGCTTCCCAAGCAGAAGGTAGCGAGTTCGAGTCTCGTAACCCGCTCCAAAAAAGCGCCAAGAAACGTTGTTTTCTTGGCGCTTTTCGTTTTGAAAATGGGCATCTGTTAGTAACCTGTTAGTAACGTCACGGTGATTGCACTTTTTTCGCTCCGCCCTTCCTCCTCTCTCCTGCGGCGCTTGCCGCGCCCGCCAAGGGAACAATTCTCTTCAAAAACAAACAAATGGACAGGTTTGTATGAGAAGCGGACAGGATAATTGCTGCGCCAGGGTGTTATAGTTGTTTTAAATTGAAAACCGGAAAACCGGTTGTTCAATCAACACATGATTTTCCCTTCATCTTTTTCAAACGCGAAAAGCCATCCGGTCAAGCAGCGAGGAGAAGCCCACCATGATCACAGTCAACGAAAAAGAACACGTCTTCCATCTCCACAACGGGCGCATGAGCTACCTGCTCTATGTGATGGACAGCGGCCCGCTGGGCCACCTGTACTTTGGCAGGCAGCTGCGGCCGGACGGCAGCTACCTCCACATGGTGGAGAAGGCCCACCGGCCCATGACCACCTACATCACCGAGGGGGACCTGTACACCTCCTATGAGCACCTGCGCCAGGAGTACCCCACCTATGGCACCTCCGACTACCGCTATCCCGCCCTGGAGGTCGAGGGGACGGACGGCAGCGCCCTGTGTAAGCTGGAGTACCAGGGCTATGAAATCATCCCCGGCAAGAAACCGCTTGCCGGCCTGCCCGCCACCTATGTGGAGGACCCAGCTGAGGCAGAGTCCCTGGAGATCCGGATGCTGGACCCATGGCGGGGGCTGGAGGCGGTGCTGTCCTACACCATCTTCCGGGACTGCGACGCCATCGCCCGCAGCGTCCGGTTTATCAACCGGGGAAATGAGACCCTGTTTTTAGACCGGGCCATGAGCCTGAGCCTGGACTTCCCCGACGGGGATTACGAGAGCGTTCAGCTCTCCGGCTCCTGGGCCCGGGAGCGGTCCATCATCACCCGGCCCCTCCAGCCCGGGGTCACCGCCGTGTCCAGTATGCGGGGCAATTCCTCCCACCAGCACAACCCCTTTTTAGCCCTCAAGCACAAGCACACCACCGAGCACACCGGCGACGCCTATGGGTTCAGCCTGGTGTACAGCGGCAACTTTCTGGCCCAGGCGGAACTGGACAACTACAACGTCCTGCGGGTGATGCTGGGCATCAACCCCTTCGGCTTCCGGTGGAAGCTCGATCCCGGCGGCGAGTTCGTTACCCCCGAGGCCGTGATGGCCTGGTCCGGCCAGGGCCTTGGCGGCATGAGCCGGCAGTTCCACACCCTGTACAAAAACCGGCTGGCCCGGGGCTATTGGCGGGACCGGGAGCGCCCGGTGCTCATCAACAACTGGGAGGCCACCCTGTTCGACTATGTGGAGGACGACCTGGTCCGCTTTGCCCAAAAGGCCCGGGAATGCGGCATCGAACTCTTTGTGCTGGACGATGGCTGGTTTGGGGCCCGCAGCAGCGACCGGGCCGGCCTGGGGGACTGGAAGCCCAACCCCGCCAAGCTTCCTGGCGGCGTCAAGGGCCTGGCCGAGCGGATCGAGGGGCTGGGCATGAAGTTTGGGCTGTGGTTCGAGCCGGAGATGGTCAACCGGGACAGCGACCTCTTCCGGGCCCACCCGGACTACATCATCCGGACCCCTGGCCGCACCCCCTCCCACGGCCGGAACCAGTTTGTGCTGGACTTTTCCCGGCCCGAGGTGGTGGACGAGATCTATCGCCAGATGTACGCCCTGCTCAGCGAGGCCCGGATCAGCTACATCAAATGGGACATGAACCGCTCCATCAGCGAGTGCTATTCCCCATCCCTGCCGGCCGACCAGCAGGGGGAGGTGTTCCACCGGTACATCTTAGGGGTGTACGACCTCCACGAGCGGCTGCTCCGGGCCTTTCCGGAGCTGCTCATCGAGTCCTGCGCCAGCGGCGGCGGCCGGTTCGACGCCGGGATGCTCTACTACGCCCCTCAGGGCTGGACCTCCGACGACTCCGACGCCATCGAGCGGCTGAAGATCCAGTACGGCACCAGCCTGGTTTACCCCCTCAGCAGCATGGGGGCCCACGTCTCCGCCTGTCCCAACGGCCAGGTGGGGCGCAACACCCCCATCGAGACCCGGGGCAATGTGGCCATGACGGGGGCCTTTGGCTACGAACTGGACCTTAACAAACTCAGCAGGGAGGAACTTGCGGCCGTCAAACAGCAGGTGATATTCTATAAGCAGAACCGGAAGCTGCTGGCTCAGGGGGATTTCTTCCGGCTGCTCAGCCCCTTTGAGGGCAATTTCGCCGCCTGGGAAACGGCGGAGCAGGACGGCAGCCGGGCCCTGGTGACAGTGACCCGCATCCTCAGCGAGACCAACGGCCCCTACCGCCGCCTGCCTCTGCTGGGGTTGGACCCGGACCGGAAGTATCAGATCCGCAGCAGGTATCTCTCCTATGAGGCCTATGGCGATGAACTGATGCAGTTCGGCCTTATGCTGGAGGACCAGTCCTCCGGGCAGATCATCGAGGGCAGCGGCGGCTGTGAGGATTTCCGCTCTGTGGTGTATGAGGTCGTGGGGCTGTAAAAAACGCCCCTTTAGCGGCGGGAGTCGCTAAAGGGACAGGGTTTCCCGGTTGGTTTTGGTCTTTGCCTGCTCCCGCTCCCGGTAGCGTTTGGGAGACAGCCCGGTGTGCTGCTTGAAGGCCTTGTGGAAGGACTCGGTCTCCTGGTAGCCACAGGAGTAGGCGACGGCGCTGACGGGCAGCTGGGTCAGGGAGAGCAGATGGGCCGCCCGGGTCATGCGGAAGGTCTGCAAATACTTAATGGGGGACAGCCCGGTATATTGTTTGAAGAGGGTGCTGAGGTAGCTGCGGTTCAGCCCCACATACCGGGCGATCTCCTCCACCAGCAGGGGCTCGTGATAATGGTCCTGGATATAGCGGATGGCCTGGGCCACATAGGCGTTCTCCGGCTGGCCGGCCAGGAGCTCCCGCCTGCTCTGGGCCAGGGCGGAGAAGAAGAGCAGCAGCATGGCCTGCCGCCGGTAAACATCGCTGGTGGCGGCGTAGTTATGCTCCAGCATGTCCATGACATACTGCTCCGGATGCAGCGTTGGGGCGCAGGTAAAGATGGGGGAGCTCTGGCTCAGGCCGATGGCATTGAGAACGCTTTTGGCCTTTTGGCCGGAGAACCCCAGCCACACGTAGGTCCAGGGGTGCTCAAGGTCCGCCGTATAGGTGGTCAGATAGTCCGGCTCGATGAGAAAGCCCTGCCCCGCCTTGAGACGGCAGGCGGTACCGTTGACCGAGAACTCCCCCTCCCCCTCCACGATGTAGTGGATGAGGAAGAAGCTGCGGACTGCGGGGCCGTACCTGTGCCCGGGCTTGGTGACCGAGCGCCCGAAGCTGTTGATGTGCAGTTCCTCTTTTTCGGCCTCCGGAAATTCAATAAAAATCGAGTTTTCCATAATACCCTCACAGAAAGGACGATCCTTGATGGAACATTCCAAGCATTCCCTGATCCGCGTTCTGGCGGTGATAGCGGGCATCCTGATGGTGGGCGCCGCCGTGGGGCTGTTCAAGCTGGCGGAGATGGGCGCGGACCCCTTTACCGCCATGAATACCGGCATCAGCTCGGTGCTGCATCTGCAGTTTGGGACCCTGCAGCTCCTTGTCAACGCGGGTATTTTGCTGCTGATCTTGCTGTTTAAGCGCCAATTTATCGGCTTTGGGACCATCTTCAACATGGTCTTTGTGGGCTATACGGCGGACCTGCTGATCTGGCTGATGGCTAAGCTGGGCATCCGCTTTTCCTCCATCCTGGTCCGGGGCGCCGTTCTGGCTGCGGCTGCGCTGCTCATCTGCGTGGGCGACGCCCTGTATATCTCTGCTGACATGGGGATGTCCCCCTATGACGCTGCCGGTTATGTGGTGGAAGCCCTGACAAAGGGGCGTATTCCATTCCGCGCCGCCAGGATCCTGCTGGATGCCGTTTGCGTGGGCATTGCCTTCTTTACCGGCTGCCAGGCGGGTATCCAGTGGAAGATCATCGGCATTGGCACCATCCTGCTGACCTTCTGCACCGGGCCGCTGATCCAGTTTTTCCGCGTCCACTGGAGCGACCCCCTGCTGGCAAAGATGGCCGCGGCAAAGACGGCCGCACAGAAAAAGCCGTGATTATACACTGTTATTAAAAGATTGGCATCTGTCAGCAGCCTGCCCGTATTGCCGCCCCGCCCGCGCCCCTGGCGGCGGCCCGGCGGTTTATGCAGGGGGGTTTGGCTTAGCCGGTATCTCGATCTGCACAAGCGCGTCCTCTGCGCGGTCGATCACGTTTTTGTTGATAATGGTCTCATACGAGAACCCCGACAGCGCAAGGCCGTGCCGGGCGGCATACCCGAAGATCCTTTGGTAGCACTGCACAGCGTTTTTTCCTGAATCCGTATAGAATGCGCGTACATAGTTTCCGGCGGGCTGCGTATGCAGCCCCTCTTTTTTTATGGGAAAGGGGATCTCGATAAAAAGCTTGGAATAATCCTCAAAATCGCCGTTTTGCAGGCTGTTTACCGCGATCATGGTTCCGTAGGAGGCGTCGTGCAGGCGGCGCAGCCGGTATTTTTTTGTTTGGGCGGTGATCATTTCCACCTGCCTGTCAAAGGGAGTGTGCCGGTCGATGTCCACCGTAACAAAACAGCTTGCCTTTTTATGCACAAGGCTGATTTCTGACAGGTCCATCGTCAGCAGGGTCTGCATATTCCGGCGGTGGAGGCAAAGCGTCTTCTGCACCGCCCGCAGACGCGCCATCGTCTGGTTCAGCGCCTCGATCTGTTCCCCCAAAAGCCGCTCCATGCCGGCGGCAGAACGGTTTTTCATAAATGCCTGGATCTCCTCGATCGGCACGTCCAGCTCCCGCAGCAGCAGGATCGTTTCCAGGAGGGCGCTTTGACAGTAGCTGTAATACCGGTACCCGTTTTCGGGGTTGACAAGCGCCGGCCGAAAAAGGCCGATCTCGTCGTACCACATCAGGGTCTTTTTATTGATCCCATGCAAAGCCGCAAACTGGCCGATGGTGAGCAGCCTGCCTTTTTTCTCCATCCTGCCAACCTCCCCCTTGACCGTACAGTTACTGTATCGTTTATTATAGGCCATGGTTCCCCCAATAACAAGCAAAAAGGAGAAAAAAAGTGAACGGTCAAACTGCCTATAATAAACCTGTAACATTAAAAAACATCCTCAAATTTGCGGTTCCCACCATTGCAATGTCTGTTTTTATGTCCTTTTATACCATGGTCGACGGCCTGTTTGTCTCAAACCTGATCGGCACAAGCGCGCTGTCGGCCATTAACCTGACGGCCCCGGTCATTCAGGTGGTAACAGCCATTTCCACCATGCTGGCAACCGGCGGGAGCGCGGTCATCATGAAGAAGATGGGCGAGCAAAAGCCCAAAGAGGCCAGGGAGGATTTTACCTTCCTGATCCTGGTAAACGTGGTCGTTGGCCTGGTTATGACGATGCTTGGTTACTGCCTGATGGAAAGGATCTTTGGCGGCATGGGCCTGTCCACCGAGGTTGCGGGCTACTGTACCTCATACCTCAGCCGCTATCTTCTGTTTACGGTCCCGATCCTCTTGATGAACAATTTTACCCTCTATATGATCGCCGCCGAGAAGGCGGCCCTGTCCCTGATCTGCTCCGTGTCCGGCGGCATACTGAACATTGTGCTTGACTATGTGTTTATCGGCCTTTTGGAGATGGGGATCAGCGGCGCGGCGATCGCCACGGGGCTGGGCTACTCGGTAACCGCCGTTGTTGGCCTGTTTGTGTTCTGCCGCAAAAAGAGCCTTTTGCACTTTGCAAGGCCCGTTTTTCGCTTTAAGGTCCTTGCGGGCGCGGCGGCAAACGGATGCTCTGAAATGGCGACCGCCCTGGTTACGGGCATTATTACGATGATGTTCAACTGGACGATGCTTTGCTATGTTGGCGAGGACGGCGTTGCCGCCGTGACCATCATCATGTATGTTTTGATGTTTGCAAGCTCCCTTTATACGGGGTATTCCTATGGCGTTGCCCCCATGCTCAGCTACTATTACGGCGCGGAGAACCACAACAAGCTGAAACAGCTGGTTTCCACCAGCCTTAAGGTGATTGCCGTGATCTCCCTTGCAACAGCGGCAGCCTCCTTTGCCGCCACAAGGCCGCTGGTATCCATTTTTGCCCGGCCGGATGACCCGGTCTATGAGCTGGCCGTTGCCGGGAACCAGATCTGCACCCTGGCGCTGTTTTTTATCGGCTTTAACATCTTTGCCAGCGGGATGTTTACCGCATTGTCCAATGGGATCGTCTCCGCGGTCCTCGCCTTTTCCCGCTCCTTTGTATTCATGCTGATCGCCATGCTGACCCTGCCCGCAATGCTTGGGGTAAACGGCATCTGGCTGGCCACGCCGGCGGCCGAGCTGATGGCTTTGGGCCTGTCGCTGTTTATGTTTTGGAAAAACCGGCCGCGGTATCACTATTGACTGTGCCTTTGACTTTTGCGCCGGGCTGTGGCATACTTTATGGTATTAAAGCGCACGGCCGCCTTTTGGGAGCCGCGCGGTGGGAGAGGAAGGAAAGCGTATGAGCCAGATCGTGATCCCCGAGGGGTACCGCCCCGTATTGGATCTGTACGACACCCAAAAGGCCATTGGCCTGATCAAGCGGCTGTTTGAGGACCTTTTGTGCGGGGCGCTGAACCTGCGCCGGGTTTCGGCGCCGCTGTTTGTGGAGGCCGCCACCGGCCTGAACGACGACTTGAACGGGGTGGAGCGGCCGGTGGATTTTTCGATCCGGGATACCGGCACCCGCGCCCAGGTGGTGCACAGCCTTGCCAAGTGGAAGCGGCAGGCCCTGCATGACTACGGCTTTGCGCCGGACACCGGCCTGTATGCCGACATGAACGCCATCCGCCGGGATGAGGAGCTGGACAACCTGCACTCGGTGTATGTGGACCAGTGGGACTGGGAGAAGATCATCACACCCGAACAGCGCAATACGGCCTACCTGCAAAGCGTGGTGGAGCGGATCGTGGGGGCGATCTGCGAGACCGAAAAAACCCTGCGGGCGCTTTTTCCGCAGCTGGTGCAGCACCCGATGCTGACCCGCGGGGTAAGCTATATCACCACCCAGCAGCTGGAGGACCTCTACCCCGCCCTTTCGCCCAAGGAGCGGGAAAACGCCTATGTAAAAGAGCACAAGACGGTGTTTTTGATGCAGATCGGCGCGGCGCTTAGGAGCGGCAAACCCCACGACGGCCGCGCGCCGGACTACGACGACTGGGCGCTGAACGGCGACATCCTGTTTTGGAGCGACACCCTGGGCCAGGCGTTTGAGGTGTCCAGCATGGGCATCCGGGTAAGCCCCGAGAGCCTGGACGCCCAGCTGCGCATCGCGGGCTGCGACGACCGGCGCAGCCTGCCCTTCCACAAGGCGCTGCTGGCCGGCCAGCTGCCGCTGACCATTGGGGGCGGCATTGGCCAGAGCCGGCTGTGCATGCTGCTGCTGGGCAGCGCCCACATTGGCGAGGTGCAGGCCAGCGTGTGGGACGCCGATACCCGCGCCGCCTGTGCGGCTGCCGGCATCCCGATTTTGTAACTGCCTTTGCGGATCAAGTGCAGCAAAGCGGGCCGGAGAAGCTTTCTCCGGCCCGCTTTATCTGTGTTTTACGCCAGGGCGGCAAAGCCCTTTTCGAGGTCCGCAAGGATGTCGTCGATATGCTCGGTGCCGATCGACAGGCGGATGGTGCCCGGCTTGATGCCCTGATCCAGCAGCTCCTGTTCGCTGAGCTGGGAATGGGTGGTGGTGGCCGGGTGGATGACAAGGCTCTTGACGTCGGCCACGTTGGCCAGCAGCGAGAATATCTCGAGATGGTCGATAAAGGCGTGGGCCGCGGCCTGCCCGCCCTTGATCTCAAAGGTAAAGATCGAGCCGCCGCCCTGCGGGAAGTACCGCTCGTACAGGGCATGGTCGGGGTGGTCCGGCAGGCTGGGGTGGTTGACCCACTCGACCTTGGGATGCGCGGCCAGGTATTTTACCACCTGGAGGGCGTTCTGCACATGCCGTTCGAGGCGCAGCGAGAGGGTCTCGACCCCCTGCAGCAGCAAAAAGGCGTTGAAGGGCGAGATGGCCGCGCCGGTATCCCGCAGCAGGATCGCCCGGATATAGGTGACAAAGGCGGCCGGGCCGGCGGCGTCCGCAAACGAAACGCCATGGTAGCTGGGGTTGGGCTGGGCGATGGGGGCATACCTTCCGCTTGCCTTCCAGTCGAAGCTGCCGGCGTCCACAATGACGCCGCCCAGGGTGGTGCCGTGGCCGCCGATGAATTTGGTGGCCGAATGGACCACAATGTCCGCCCCGTGCTCGATGGGCCGGATGAGGTAGGGGGTGCCAAAGGTGTTGTCGATGACCAGCGGCAGGCCGTGCCTGTGGGCGATGGCCGCGATGGCGTCGATGTCCGGGATGTCGCTGTTGGGGTTGCCCAGGGTCTCAAGGTAAACCGCCTTGGTGTTGGGCTGGATGGCGCCTTCCAGCTCGGCCAGGTCATGCGCGTTTACAAAGGTCGTGCTCACCCCAAACTGCGGCAGGGTGTGGGCCAGCAGGTTATAGCTGCCGCCATAGATGGTTTTTTGCGCCACAATATGCTCCCCCGCCTGGGCCAGCGCCTGGATGGTGTAGGCAATGGCCGCGGCGCCCGAGGCGGTCGCAAGCGCCGCGACGCCCCCCTCAAGGGCCGCGATCCGCTTTTCCAGCACGTCCTGGGTGGAGTTGGTGAGCCGGCCGTAGATGTTGCCGGCGTCCGCAAGGCCAAACCGGGCCGCAGCGTGGGCCGAATTGCGGAACACATAGCTGGTGGTCTGGTAGATGGGCACCGCGCGGGCGTCGGTGGCGGGGTCCGGCTGCTCCTGCCCGACATGCAGCTGCAGGGTCTCGAAACGATAGTTGCTCATGATTGCAATTCCCCTCTATAAAAATTCCCCTCTGTATGCGGCGGTTCAATAAAAAACAAAGCCGCAAATGCTGCTGGGCGGCCGCGTTTTCTTATCTCACCACCGCTTAAACCGCCAGATGGCCGCCCTTTGCTTGGGCGTTTTGCCTTGCCAGCGGCGGCTGGCAGCTGGTTATTCCGCAAAGAGCGGGGTGGAGAGATAGCGGTCGCCGGTGTCCGGCAGCAGCGCCACGATGGTTTTGCCCTCGTTCTGCGGGCGTTTTGCAAGCTGGATGGCCGCCCAGACCGCCGCGCCGGACGAGATGCCCACCAGCACCCCCTCGGACCGGCCCACCTGCCGGCCGGCCGCAAAGGCGTCCGCGTTTTCTACCGGGATGATCTCGTCGTAAATGCCGGTGTCCAGCACCTCGGGCACAAAGCCCGCCCCGATGCCCTGGATCTTGTGCGCGCCCGCGACCCCCTTGCTGAGCACCGGCGAGGAGGCCGGCTCCACCGCCACCACCTGCACCGCGGGGTTCTGGGCCTTGAGGTAGCTGCCCACCCCGGTGAGGGTGCCGCCGGTGCCCACGCCCGCCACAAAGATGTCCACCCTGCCGTCGGTATCCTTCCAGATCTCGGGGCCGGTGGAGGCCTTGTGGGCCGCGGGGTTGGCCGGGTTGACAAACTGCCCCGGGATAAAGCCGCCCGGGATCTCTTTTGCCAGTTCCTCCGCCTTTTCGATGGCGCCCTTCATGCCCTTGGCCCCCTCGGTGAGCACCAGTTCGGCCCCATAGGCCCTCATCAGCTGGCGGCGCTCGACGCTCATGGTTTCGGGCATGACGATGATGATGCGGTAGCCCCGGGCCGCGGCCACCGAGGCAAGCCCGATGCCGGTGTTGCCCGAGGTGGGCTCGATGATGACCGAGCCGGGCTTTAAGAGGCCCTTGGCCTCGGCGTCGTCGATCATGGCCTTGGCGATGCGGTCCTTTACGCTGCCGGCCGGGTTGAGATACTCCAGCTTTGCCAAAATGCGGGCTTTAAGCCCCAGCTGCTTTTCGATACCGCTGAGCTCCAGCAGCGGGGTGCGGCCGATGAGCTGGTCGGCCGAGGTAAAGATCCTGCCCATACAATATTCCCTCCCCCGGGGCCGTTTGCAGAGGCCCCGCTTTTTGGATGTAAAACCAACTTTTTAAGTAGGTTTATATGGATTATAACCTCTTTGGCCGCGTCTGTCAACCCTTTTTGGGCAAAAAAGGATCCGTTGCGCCTTTTAAGGGGATATTGTATAATAGAAGCGCAGCAAAAAAAGGGGGTGCGGGGATGCTGATTTCCACCAAGGGGCGGTATGCGATGCGGGTGATGATCGACCTGGCCGAGCATATGTCCGACGGCTTTATCCCCCTGAAAGCCATTGCGCAGCGGCAGGATATCTCAGAAAAATACCTGGAGAGCATCATCAAGCTTTTGGTGCGGGCCCGGCTTTTGAGCGGCCAGCGCGGCAAGGGGGGCGGCTACCGGCTGACCCGCCCGCCCGAGGCCTACACCGCGCGGGAGATCTTAGAGCTGACCGAGGCCTGCCTTGCGCCGGTGGCCTGCCTGGAGCCGGGCGCGGGCCCCTGCCCCTCGGCGGCGTACTGCCGCACCCTGCCGCTCTGGCGGGGGCTGGACCGGGTGATCACGGAGTACCTGAACGGGGTGAGCCTGGCCGACCTGATGCAAAAAACCGCCCCCGGCAACGATTATGTGATTTAAAAGCCGCCGCGCCCCACAGCAAAAAGGGGCGCGGCGGCTTTTGTTTGGCGGGCACGGGCCGCTGGGGCGGCTGGCGGGCGCGAGAAAAACAGGCCGTTTGGGTAACGGCGGGCGGCGAGCATGGGAAAAAGGACGCGCGGCGGGCGCGGGCAAAACAGGCCGTTTGGGTAACGGCGGGCGCGGGGAAAGATCGGCAAAAGGCAGGCCGTTTTGGCGGGCGAAGCCGTGGGCAAAGAATCGGCCGGGCGCTCAGCTGAGGCAGGCGATGCCAAACAGCATAACAAGGGCCCCCAGCCCAAAGCCGGCCGCGGTGCCCAGCTTTTTGCCGAACGCAAAGCCGGCGGGCAGAAGCTCGGCCACGCTGACCCAGCTCATGACCCCGGCAATGAGCACCATCAGCCCGTTGAGGAAGCCATCGGTGAGGTATGGGTGCAAAAGCGAATAGGCCAGCACCGCGCCCAGCGGCTCGGCCAGGCCGCTGGCAAAGGCGGCCCCGGCCGCCTTTGCCCCGCTTTTGGTGGCGTAGTAGAGCGGCACCGCCACCGCGATGCCCTCCGGGATGTTATGCAGGGCAATGGCCAGCGCCAGCCGCAGGCCCAGCTGCGGGTCGGCCACGCCGGTAAACAGGGTAAGGATGCCCTCGGGCAGGTTGTGCAAAAGCAGCGCAAGCCCGGTGACCAGCGCGCTGCGCAGCGCCCGCGCCCGGTGAGGGTCCAGCCCCTGGGCAAAGGCGGCCTCCCCGGGCAGGCAGCGCTCCAGCAGGGCCGCCACCAGCATGCCCATGGCAAGCAGGCTGGCCATGGCCATGCCCGCCGAAAAGGGCGGCAGCGCCCTGCGGTACCAGCTGAGCGCGCCGGGCAGCATATCCATGAGCGAAACCGTGAGCATGACCCCGCCCGCAAAGCCCATCGAGACCGCCATGGCCCGGTCGGTGGGCCGGCGCAAAAGGCACAGCAGCCCCCCAAGCCCGGTGGAAAGCCCGGCCAGCGTGGTGATGAGCAGCGCGGCCCAGAGCATACGACCCCCTCCTTTTAGCGGCAGCGTACAGCGGAAAAGGCGCCGGCCAGCAACGGCAAAGGCGCCGGCGCGCATTGGGGCGGTTTTGCAAAAAGCAAAGCCGCCTGCCCGCCCGGACAGCCCTTGATCCTGTCACAGGCTTATGCGCCGCCAGCGCCTTTTAGTACAGGCCCGGCCGCCCAAAGGGGGCCGGGCCCTGTTTGCCGCGGGATGGGGATCTGCGCGGGTCATTGCCCCGCAAACTCCAGCAGCAGGGAGAGCACGCCCTGCGCATCCGGCTCGCCGCCCTGCTGGGAGGCCCGCAGGTAGAGGCAGGCGTCCCCCACCCTGCCCCAGGCAAAGTAGATGGTGCTGCCCTCGCAGGAGAGATACATCGTTTCAAAGCCGTTCAGCGTGGGGCCGGCGCCGTGGCCGAGGTAGGTGCCGTCGTTTTTGACAGGCTCCACCTCCATGCTTTCGATCAGGGGCACAAAATAGCCGCTGTCGGCGTCCGGGGTGTACATGGTGTAGCTTACCACAAGGCTGCCGTCCTGCCGGGCCAGGGTGACGGAATCCGCCGAATGGCCAAAGGCGTACCAGTCGGCCCCGGCGCTCAGCCGCAGCTGGACGCCGTTTTCTTCAATGACATAGCTGATCTCGCCGTTTTCCAGCTGCTCGGCGCTGACGGCGCTGTTCAGCCCCGCTATGGGCACCCCCTCCACCTCGACCGGCTCATACCCGATCTGGTCGTAGTACACATGCAGCCGGCCGCCCGACGCGGACTCGGCCCCGGCCGCGCGCAGCAGCCGGCCCGCAAAGCCGCCGGGCATTTGGGAGGTTTCCAGCTCCAGCTCGATGCGCACCGGCAGCTTTGAGCGGGGGTGGATGTAAAAGGTGGTTTGGATGGCCGGCGCGTCCTGCCAGTCCAGCAGGCCGAGCGCGCTTTGCAGCTGGGCCACGCCGCCCAGGATATCGGCAAGTTCCTGCCCGGACAGGCTCACCGAAAGCTGCCAGGTATCGGTTTTATCGATCGTCTTTTTTTCTTCCAGCAGGGTCAGCCGTTCGGGGTCGATCCCGGCCAGGGCCTGCAGGCCGCCGCTTTCGGCCATGGGCGAACTGCCGCGCACCCACTGCCCGGTGCTGCCCAGGCAGGAGTAGCCGGCCAGCAGCTCCCCTTCCTGCCGCAGCCAGCTTGGGGTGGCCTCGCTGGTGTGCCAGCCCTGCCCCTCGATGGTTATGGTGGTATCCGCCTGGGCGGCGCACGGCTCGGCCGAAAGAAGCATCCTGGTCACGGTGCGCACGCCGGTTTCGCCCGGCTCGGGCAGGCCGGAAAATTCGGCCGCAAGGCCGGCGGTCATCTCGGCCTGGGTAATCTGCACCTTGCGCGCCGCACGGGCCACCTTGCGGGCCAGCTTTTCGGCGGTCATCTCGCCGCAGCCGGCCAGCGCCAGGGCCAGCACCAGCGCCGCCAGTGCCAGCGCCGCCTGTTTTGCGTGTTTCATCAAACCCACCTCCCTATGGGGAGGGGCGCCCACAAGGGCAGGCGTTCCCCCTGCCCTATTGTACCACCTTGCCCGGCCGGGCGCAATGGGCGCGGCCGGGCGGAAAAGGCCGAACCCTGCGGGCGGCGGGGCCTGCGGCGGGCCTTTGTGGTTCTGCGGTATGGGCGCGGCGTTTGCGGGGGCGGGGTCAGCGGGCCAGCATCGAGAGGGCCTCCTGCTCGGTGGCGGCAAAGAAAACGTCCCGGCCCTGGTTGCTCTCGTAAATAAAATCCCTTAAGGGCTTGCTGGTGTAGAACGAAAAATCGCCGTAAATGGCGATGCGTCCGCCGTAATTGACGTACTTTTGCAAAATTTCCCCCGCAAGGCCGGTACTGAGGATAAAAAACGGCTCGCAGACAAGATTTTTGGCGATCGCGATGTTTGTGGTGCCCAGCTCATAGCGGGCGGCCATCAGAAGGTCCAGGGCAGACTGTGTGTCGGTGATCACCGGGCCGTCGCTGCGCACAAGGGCGCAGACCGTTTGGTTTTGTTCGATTTTTTGCAGTTCCAAGGGGTGTATCTCCTTCCATTTCTATCATAAGCAAAGCAGCGCCCGCCGGAAAACAGCCTTTCCGGCGGGCGCTGCCGTAAGAGTGTTGTAAACGGGTCAGTCCAAAAAGTCCCGCAGCTTTTTGGAGCGGCTGGGGTGGCGCAGCTTGCGCAGGGCCTTGGCCTCGATCTGGCGGATGCGCTCACGGGTGACGTTGAACTCCTTGCCCACCTCCTCCAGGGTGCGGGGGCGGCCGTCCTCCAGGCCAAAGCGCAGGCGCAGGACCTTTTCCTCGCGCGGGGTAAGGCTTTTGAGCACGCCGGAAAGCTGCTCCTTGAGCAGGGTGTGGCTGGCGGCCTCGGCCGGGATGGGGGCGTCCTCGTCCGGGATGAAATCGCCGAGGTGGCTGTCCTCCTCCTCGCCGATGGGGGTCTCGAGGCTTACCGGCTCCTGGGCCACCCGCATGATCTCGCGCACCTTGTCGGGGGGCATGTCCAGCGCCTCGGCGATCTCGTCGGCGGTGGGCTCGTGGCCGTTCTGGTGCAGCAGCTGGCTGGAGACCTTTTTGACCTTGTTGATGGTCTCGACCATGTGCACCGGGATGCGGATGGTGCGGGCCTGGTCGGCAATGGCGCGGGTGATGGCCTGCCGGATCCACCAGGTGGCGTAGGTGGAGAACTTGAAGCCCTTGGTGTGGTCAAACTTTTCCACCGCCTTGATGAGCCCGAGGTTGCCCTCCTGGATGAGGTCCAAAAACTGCATGCCGCGGCCCACATACCGTTTGGCGATGGACACCACCAGCCGCAGGTTGGCCTCCGAAAGGCGCTGCCGGGCGTGCTCGCCCTTTTCGCCGCCCTCCCGGATGTCCAGCGCCAGCTGCACCTCTTCCTCGCTGGTGAGCAGCGGCACCCGGCCGATCTCCTTGAGGTAGACCTTGACCGGGTCGTCGATGTTGACCCCCTCGGCCGAGAGGGCGCTCTCGAGGGTGTCGACGCTCTCCTCGGTGAGGGTAAAGTTTTCCACGTCCGGGTCCGGCTCGTCCACGATCTCGACGCTGTGGCCCTCCAGGGTCTCGTAGAGCTTGTCGATCTGCTCCACGTCAAAGCCGCTCTCCTCGATGGCGTCGTTGATCTCCTTGGTGGTAAGCTTGCCGTTGCGCTTGGCGGTTTCGATAAGCTCCCGCACAATGTTGCGTTTTTCTGCCATAGATTCCCGTTCTCCTTATCCTGTTCTCCTTATTTTTTAACCTTTCCTGTCCCTGAGCGACCGGATATATTCGTCCAATTCCTCCACCGGCATTTCGGCGGCCTTTTGGCTTTTTGGCTGGCTCTGCTCCATCCGCGAAAGGAACAGCTCCAGATCCTGCTGGGTAAGCGCAACGTCGGCGTTGCGGGCCAACAGCTGGCCAAGCTGGCTGATCTGCTGTTCTTCCAGCAGCGCGCCCAGCGCTGGCAGGTTGACCGGCCCACCCTGCTCGTACAGCGAAAACACGGCGGCGCACACCTTTTGCATCTGCGGGTCGATAAAATCATCCGGGCCTACCCGCGCCTTGACCAGCGGAACCCAGGCCGGCTCCCGCAGCACAGCGGCCATAAGCTGCTGCTCGGCATACACGACCGCCAGCGCCCGCTCCCCCGCGCCGTAGGGCAGCTTGATCTGGGCGGCGGCCCCCTCCTTGAGGATGTCCCGCTGCTTTTGGCGCTGGGCCCGGCGGGCATTCTGGCGCACCGCGCCGTCCAGCTGGGAGAGGATGGCGCTTTTGGCCACGTTGGTCTCCTCGGCCAGCCGCCCGGCGTAGACGTCCCGCTCGGTGGGGGTGACCACCCCGGCCAGCAGGCCGATGGCCTCCCGGATGTAATCCAGCCGGCCGGCGTCGCTGGCAAGGTCGTGGTTTGCCCGCACCCTGCTCAGCTTATACTCCAGCGCGTTGCTGGCCCCGTTTAAAAGCTGGCTGAACCGCTCGGCCCCAAACCTTTTGATGAACTCGTCCGGGTCCTTGGCGTTGGGGATGTTCAGCACGCTTACCTTGACCGGACTGTTTGCAAAAAGCCCCAGGCTGCGGGCGGTGGCCTTTTGGCCGGCCTCGTCCGAGTCGTAGCAGAGCACCACCTCGTCGGCATATTCGCTCAGCAGCTTGACCTGCTCGGGGGTGAGGGCGGTGCCGCAGGCGGCCACCGCCGTGTCGAACCCGGCCTGGTGCAGGCTGATAACGTCCATGTACCCCTCGCAGAGGATATAGCGCCGGCTGGCGCTTTTTTTGGCGAGGTTTAAGGCGAACATGGCCCGGCTTTTTTTGTAGACCAGGGTTTCGGGGCTGTTGACATACTTGGGCTTTGCGTCCCCCAATACCCGGCCGCCAAAGCCGATGATGCCGCCGCGCAGGTCAAAGATGGGGGTCATGACCCGGTCGTAAAAGGCGTCGTAAAGGCTGTTTTTGGCATTGTCGCGGTGGCTTTGCTTGACAAGGCCGGCCGCCAGCAGCTCGTCCTCGGTATAGCCCTTGCCCTTGAGGTGGCGCAGGCAGGCCGAGTAGCCCGCCGGGGCGTAGCCCAGCCCAAACCGGCGGATGGTGCCGTCCGACAGGCCCCGCCCCCGCCAGTAGGCCCGGGCCGCGGCGGCCTGGGGGGTATCGGCATTGAGGCTTTGGTAAAAAAAGCGGGCAGCGTCCCGGTTGGCGGCCAGGATGCGGCCGCGCAGCCGGCCGGTTTCATCGGTTTCTTCCGGCATGGGCATGCCGGCCCGGCCGGCTAAAAACTTGACCGCCTCCACATAGTCTAAGTTGTTGATCCTTTTGATAAAGGTGATCACGTCGCCGCCCACCCCACAGCCAAAGCAGTAAAAGCTTTGGGTTTCGGGGTAGACCACAAAGGAGGGGGTTTTTTCGCTGTGGAATGGGCACAGCCCGGTTTGGGTACGGCCGCGCCGGCGCAGCTGCACATAGCCCGAGACGACCTCGGTCACGTCGCTGCGGCGCACGACCTCCTGAATGTACTCCTGCGGGATCAGGCCATGTTCCCCCTTTCCGGCGCGGGCGCCCGCCACCTTTGGGGCACAAACAGCCGCTCAAAGGTGCGCACGGCAAATTCGTCGCTCATGCCGCTGATGTAATCGGTCACGGCGCGGTCGGTGCCCTCCTGGTAGGCGATGCGCAGGTAAAAGTTGGGCAGCAGCTCGGGGCATGCCACAAACCGCTCGTACATCTCGCCGATCATCTTTTCCACCTTGCCCTCCTCCTTTTTGGCAACCTCGTCCACATACACGGTGGCGTACATAAAGTCCCGCAGAAGGCTGAAGGCCTCCTGCACCGGGGGGCTGAAGGTGAGGGCGGCCGGCGCGCTCCCGGCGGCCTGCACCGCTTGGGCGTTGTGGGTGACAAGGTCGGTGATGAGGGTGGTGATGCGCTGGGATTTATCCGCCCCCAGCAAAGCGACCGCCTCGGCGGGCAGCGCCTCGGGGCGCAGGATGCCGGCGGTTACGGCGTCCTCGATATCGTGGTTGATAAAGGCGATATGGTCGGCATGGCGCACCGCCTGCCCCTCCAAGGTAGCCGGCCAGGCCCCCTTGGTGTGGGTGAGGATGCCGTTGCGCACCTCCCAGGTGAGGTTGAGGCCCTGGCCGTTTTTTTCCAGCCTGTCCACCACCCGCAGGCTCTGCCGGTAGTGCTCAAACCCCCAGGGGGAAAGCTTGTCCAGCGCCCGCTCGCCCGCGTGGCCAAAGGGGGTGTGGCCCAGGTCGTGCCCGAGGGCGATGGCCTCGGTAAGGTCCTCGTTAAGGCGCAGCGCCCGGGCGATGGTGCGGGCGATCTGGCTGACCTCGAGGGTGTGGGTGAGCCGGGTGCGGTAGTGGTCCCCCTCCGGCGAGAGGAAGACCTGGGTTTTTTGCTTGAGCCGCCGGAAGGATTTGGCGTGCAGGATGCGGTCCCGGTCCCGCTGGTAGACCGGCCGCAGGGGGCAGGGCGGCTCGGGCCGGCGGCGGCCCCGGCTGTTTTGGCTGAGGGCGGCGCGGGGCGCAAGGGTGGCGCGCTCGATGGCCTCGGTTGTTTCGCGCACGGTCATGCGGCGGCCCTCCCCTCTTTTTTGGCGGCCGGCAGGGATGGCTTTGCCAGGCCCCGGCCGCGGCATAAAGTAAAACGCAAGCTTAAAAATGCCCTAAAAAACAACGCCCTATATGGTATATACGACGTTTGGGCAAAAAACACTTTTGATTTCACAAAAAATTTGAAATTTTTTAAAAAACCGGCGCAGCCTAAAGGGGCGCGTAAAAGGGGGGCGAAAGCTCCACCGGGGCCGTGCCGCGGGTCAGCTCGGCAATTTTGGGCAGCAGGGGCTGCTCGGCGCCGGCGGGCAGCAGGGCGGTGAGGGTGACGGCGTCGGCAAACACCGGCTCCTCACACGCGGCGCCCGCGCCGGCCAGCAGCGCCGCGGCCTGCTCGTACAGGGCGTAGCTTACCGTGACCGTGAGCCGCACACAAGAACGCACCGTGACCACCTTGGCCGCCGCCAGCGCGCCGGCGGCCGCTGCGGTGTAGGCCCGCACCAGCCCGCCGGTGCCCAGCAAAGTGCCGCCAAAATACCGGGTAACTACCACGATGCAGTTGGTAAGGCCGGCGTGGCGGATAGCCTCCAGCACCGGCAGGCCGGCGGTTTTGGCCGGCTCGCCATCGTCGGAATAGCGCAGCCGCGCGCCCTCGCGCAGGCTGTAAGCGTAGACGTTGTGGCGGGCGGTGCGGTGGGCGGCGCGCACCCCGGCCAGGATATCCAGCGCCTTTTGCTCGGTGTCAGCAAAGGCGGCAAGGCCAATAAAGCGGCTGCGTTTTTCTTCGAGCTCGGCCGTGGCGCGGCCGGAGATGGTGCGGTAATCGTCCATGGGGCGCCCCTTTCCGGCAAATGCCGCATAACAGCAAAAAACGTGGTTTGCAAACAAGGCTGCAAACCACGCTTTGGTTTAAAACAAAGGCGATTACTTCAGGCCAAAACGGCGGTTGAAGCGGTCCACACGGCCGCCGGTGTCCACCAGCTTTTGCTTGCCGGTGTAGAACGGGTGGCACTTGGAACAAACCTCGACCCGGATCTCCTTTTTGGTGGAACGGGTGTGGATGACCTCGCCGCAGGCGCAGGTGATGGTGCAGTCCACATACTTGGGATGGATGCCCTCTTTCATTGCTCTTGTCACCTCTTTCTGTTTTTGGGTAATGACTTTACGGGGCCATGCGAAACCATGCGCCCATCACAACCTTCAGACAGGAGGCTACCAGCGTGCGCCATCCTGTGCGCACGGAGCAGCCTGCGGAACGATTGCCATATTACTATAACACAACCGCCGGGGGGATGTCAATTCTCATTTTTGCGCGGCGGGGCGGCTCAGTACCCCTCGCCCGCCTCGCCGGCCAGCAGCTTGACCGCGCGGCTGGTGCCCAGGCGGTCGGCCCCCAGGGCGATGAACCGCTCCATGTCCTCCACGGTGGAGATGCCGCCGGCCGCCTTGATCTTGCAGCGGCCGCGGCAGCAGCGGGCAAACAGCTCGATGTCGTGGAAGGTGGCCCCGCCGGACGAAAAGCCGGTGCTGGTTTTGATGTAATCGGCCCCGGCCTCGGCCACGATATCGCACATGGTCTCCTTTTCGGCGTCGGTCAACAGGCAGGTCTCGATGATGACCTTGAGAATTTTATCCCCCACCGCGGCCTTGACGGCGGCGATCTCGGCCTTGACCGCATCGGTCTCGCCGTTTTTGAGCCGGCCGATGTTGATGACCATGTCCACCTCGGAGGCGCCGTTCTGGATGGCGGTTTTGGCCTCGAACACCTTGGAGGCGGTGTCCATAGCGCCAAGCGGGAAGCCGATGACCGTGCAGACCGGCACCGCCCCCTTGAGGTATTCGGCCGCCTCGCGCACATAGCAGCTGTTGATGCAGATGGAGGCGGTGTGGTTCTGCACCGCCTCATCGCAGATTTTTTGGATGTCCGGCCAGGTGGCCTCGGGCTTTAGGAGGGTGTGGTCCACCCGGGCTAAGATGTCGGCCTTGGTCACTTATACATCGCCTCCAGCTTGCAGTTTTTGCACTGGCGCGCCTTGACCAGCCCGATCACCGAAAAGACGATCGAGGTGATGGAGACGGTGGCCCCCACGATGCCCAGAATGAGGCCGGTAAGCCGGAACGCAAACCCCTTGACATGCTTTTTCATAACCAAAAACCTCCTTGTTGTTTGCCAGCTGACAAAAAGCCGCACCGCTTACGCGGCGGCATTTTGGCAGCCTTGTTGTGTTTTTGAGACCGCCCGGGAGCAGCCCCGGACGAGGATCAGCCCTTTTTTTTGAAGATAAACAGCTTGCTGAACACAAAGTTGAGCAGGATCACCACCACGTTGCTTACCACCTTGCAGCCCATGGCCCACAGGCTGGCCGCGGCGGCTTTGCCAAGGTCGGGCAGGATGCCGGCCAGCGCCGCGGCGGCCGCGGGGCCCAGCCGCTCGACCGTGAGCACGATAAACGCCTGGTCGAACACGCCGGTGACCGCGCGCCCCAGCAAAAAGGAGCCGAACTCCCGCACGGCGGCGGCCCCGCGGGTTTTGCTGCGGAAGACGAACCGCCGGTTGGTGCCGTAGGCGAACAGGATGCAGATGCACAGGTCCAGCAGGTTTGCGCCGGAGGCCGAGAGGCCCAAGGCCATAAACAGGGGCAGCAGCAGGATGTTGAGCAGGGTGGCCGCGGCGCCCCAAAAGAGGTAATCGACCCCCTCGCGGTGGGCCCTATACAGGGCCGAAAGCCGGCCCAAAAGCTGCTGCATAGCAATGGCTCCTTTCACGGCGGCGGTGCATAAACGTTTATGCCTTATATTATATCACAAATTATACCACAAAAGAGCCGCCCTGAAAATAGGGCGGCTCCAAATGCAAAATCAGGGGCGGGGGTTATTCCTCGTCCTCGCCGGCATCCTCTTCGGCGGGCTCGTCGTCCAGCAGGGCTTTCATTGAAAGGCTGATGCGCTTTTTGTCGAAATCGACGTCCAGCAGCTTTACCTTGACCTCGTCGCCCACCTTGAGCGCATCGCTGACCTTCTCCACACGCTCGTTGGAGATCTCGCTGATGTGCACCAGGCCGTCCACGCCGGGCAGGATGCGCACAAAGGCGCCAAACTTGGTGATGCTGACCACCGGCGCGGTAAAGGTGCTGCCGATGGGATACTCGGTGCGCAGCTTCTCCCAGGGGTTGTCCTCGGCCTTTTTGTAGCCAAGCGAGACCTTTTGGGCCTCGCGGTCCAGGCTGCGGACGTATACCTCGATGGTATCGCCCACGCTTACCACCTCGCTGGGGTGCTTGATGCGGTTCCAGCTGAGCTCGCTGATGTGGCACAGGCCGTCCACGCCGCCCACGTCCACAAACGCGCCGTAGCTGGTAAGGCTCTTGACCACGCCGGTGTAGGTTTTGCCCTCCTCGACGTTCTGCCAGAACTCCTCGCGCTTGACCGCGTTTTCGGCCGCGGTGACCTTGTTGATGGAACCCACGATCTTGCGGCCGGCGCACTCGGTGATGACCAGGCGCACCTCTTTTTTGACCAGCTGGGTGTAATCTTCGTCACGCCGCATGGTGGCCTGGCTGCGGGGCACAAACACCTTGACCCCCTTGACCAGCACGACCACGCCGCCCTTGTTGGCCTCTACCACCGGGCCTTCCATCACGGTGCCGTCCTCGGCTGCCTTGGCAACCTCCTCCATGCCCTTGCGGGCCTCCAGCTTGCGCCGGGAAAGATAGGCAATGCCGTCCTGGTCGTTGACCTTTTCGACAACGAGATCCAGCTCGTCCCCAACCTTTACCAGGTCCTCGGTGCGGGCTGCGGGGTCGTCGGTCAACTCGCTCAGCTTGACAAAACCGGTGTGCTTGGTGCCGATGTCCACCTGGATCTCATTGGGCTGAACGCTGGTAACGATGCCCTTGACCACCTTGCCGCCGAATACTGGTTTGAGGGACGCATCGATCATCTCCTCAAAACTCATGTCGTCCCGGATCTCTTCGCTCATACTGCTAAGTACCTCCTCAATGATTGACGATGGCGTGGAAGCCCCGGCCGTAACGCCCACCGTGCGCACACCCGCAAACCATTCCGGTTTGAGGTCGGCCGCGGTTTCTACCGATACGGCCTTTGTGTGCTTTGCGGCAACCGCCACGAGCTTTTGGGTATTGGAAGAATGATGGCCGCCGATAACGACCATAAGGCCGCACCTTTGGCTGAGGTCTTCCGCTTCCTGTTGCCTCGCCCACGTCGCACTACATATTGTATCAAAAACCTTCGCGTTTGTATAGGCTTTTTTCAGAAACTTTGTACATTCTAACCATTTTGTAACTTGAAAAGTGGTCTGCGCCACCGCAAAAATGGAAGAATCTGGATTTTTTGGGCCCTTCCACCCGCGCAGCTGGTCCAGGTCGGCAAACACGAACACCTCGCCCGCCGTGTGCCCCACGATGCCCTGCACCTCGGGGTGGGCGGCGTCCCCCGCCACCAGCAGCACCGCGCCGGCGGCCTGGGCCTTTTGGGCGATCTTGTGGATCTTGGCCACAAAGGGGCAGGTGGCGTCATGCACCGGGCTGCCCAGCGCCGCAAGCTGGTCGTAGACGGCGGCCGGCACCCCGTGGCTGCGGATGACCACCTCGTACCCCGGCGGGATGCTGCCCACCGAGCCGGCGGTGACCACCCCTTTGGCCGCAAGGTCGGCCACGCACTGGTCGTTGTGGATGAGAGGCCCCAGGGTAGCCACCCGCCGCCCCTCGGCCGCAAGGCGGTAGGTAAGGCGCACCGCGCGGTCCACCCCAAAGCAGAAGCCGGCGGTTTTGGCCTTGATGATCTGCATCCTAAAAAGCCTCCTTTGCTGCGGGGCGCAGCCCGGTTTTCCTAAAGCCGCCGGCGGTTTTTGCGGGGCCGCCGGCCATGGCTTCAGGCAAAGCGGTTGGCCTGGTAAAGCTCGTCCCAGGCGGCGAGCAGCAGCTGTTTATTCTGCCGCAGCTTTGCGGTGCTCTTTTTTTCGCCCAGATCGAGGGCTGCGGCCGGGATGGGCGGCCCAAAGCAGACCCGCACCCGGCTGAACAGCCGCATAAAGGTGTGCCGGTAGATGATGCGGCAGGGGATCATGTCCACCCCGGCGGCGCTGGCGATCACAAACGCGCCGCTTTTGAGCCGGCCCGGCTCGCCGGTTTTGCTGCGGGTGCCCTCGGGGAAGATCAGCACCCCCTGGCCGTTCTGCACCTGGCTGATCACCCCATCCAGCACATCGGTTTCGCCCGCGCCGCGGCGGATGGCAACCACCCCCACATGCCGGAAAAACCAGCTGAAAAACGGGTTGACCCCAAAGATCTCTTCCTTGCCGAGGATGATCATCCGCCTGCCCCAAAACCGGGCGATAACCACGAACACCGGGTCGATGGCCGAGATGTGGTTGGGGGCCAGCACAAAGCCCCGGTCCCGCGGGAGGTACTGCCGGCCCACCACCCGGATGCCAAACACGAGGTGCCAGAGCAGCCAGGCCGCCCCAACAACAAAACAGTAGAACATGCGCCGCCCCCTTACTGCCCGGCCGCGGCCCGCTGCACCAGCGTTTTAAGGGCGGCAAAGCTCTGCTCAAAATCAAGGGCGGTGGTGTCCAGCAGCACGGCGTCCGGCGCCTGGCGCAGGGGGGCCACGGCGCGGTGGGTGTCCTGCTCGTCCCGCCGGAGGATGTCGGCCAGAACGGTGTCCGGGTCGGCCGGCTCGCCCTTGGCCCGCAGTTCGGCCAGCCGCCGGGCGGCGCGGGCCTCGGGCGCGGCGGTGAGAAATACCTTGAGGGTGGCGTTTGGCAGCACCACGGTGCCGATGTCCCGCCCATCCATCAAAACATCCTGGCTGCGGGCCATGCCGCGCTGGGTCTCGAGCAGAAAGGCCCGCACCGCCGGGTGCGCGCTGACCGCGCTGGCCGCCATGCCCACCTGCTCGGCCCGCACCGCCTCGGTGACGTCCTCGCCGTTGAGCGAGAGCCGCTGCGCCCCGGCCTGGCAGCGCAGCTGGAGCCGGATGGCGGGCAGCAGGGCGGCCACCGCGTCGGGATCGGCGGGGTCGGCCCCCTGGCGCAGGGCGTACAGCCCGATGGCCCGGTACATGGCGCCGGTATCGACATACACATAGCCCAGCTCGGCGGCCAGCCGGCGGGCCAGGGTGGATTTGCCGGCCCCGGACGGGCCGTCGATGGCAATTGAGATCATGGGTGGTTCCTCCTCTATATACAAGCGTTGGGCATGGCGGTTTGGAAAAGCGCAAACACAAGCGGCGGGGTGCTTTTGGGCGGGCGCCCTGCGAACGAGCCGCCTTACAGGTTTGCCGCAAAGGCCTGGGCGGTGCACCAGGCGATCTGCAGGTTGTAGCCGCCGGTGTAGCCGTCCAGGTCCAGCACCTCGCCCGCAAAATACAGCCCCGGGCAAAGCCGGGAGGCCATGGTTTTGGGATCCACCTCCCGCACGTTTACCCCGCCGCTGGTGACCACCGCGTGCTCAAGATCCCCCTTGGAGCGGATGGGCAGTTCAAAGCCCTTGAGCAGGGCGGCCAGCCGCTGCTTTTGCGGCCGGGTGGCCTGGTTGGCCCGCAGCTCGGGCGGGACCCCCCAGCGGGCGGCCATGACCCCCCGCAGCTTGGCCGGCAGCAGCTTGGTGAGGGCGTTTTGGGCGTTTTTTGCGCCCAGCAGCGCAAAATCCTCGGTAATGCGCTTGTAAAGCTGCTCCTCGGTAAGGGCGGGCTTGAGGTCGATGCGGGCGGTGTACCGGTAAAGGGTCGGATCGCCCATGTGGGCGCTGGCCGAGAGGGTGAGCGGCCCCGAAATGCCAAAATGGGTAAACAGCAGTTCGCCCTGTTCGGAAAAAACAGGGGTTTGCTCTTCCAAAAGGGTCAGCCGCACGTTGCGCAGCGAAAGGCCGGTAAGCTGCCGGCAGGTGTCGCCCTGCTCCACCAGGCTTACCAGGCTGGGCGAGGGGGGCCGGATGCTGTGGCCGGCGCTCTGGGCAAGGCGGTAGCCGTCCCCCGTGGAGCCGGTGGAGGGGTAGGACACCCCGCCGGTGGCCACCAGCACCGCGTCGGCAAAGCAGCGCCGGCCGCCAGTGGTGATGGCCCCGGTACAGCGCCCATTTTGCAGCAGCAGCGAGGCGGCCCCCTCTAAAATAAGTCGCGCGCTTTGCCCCCCGCCGCCCGAAAGGCCGGCGTAGCGCAAAAGGGCGTCCCGCACGTCGGCGGCCCGGTCGGACTGGGGGAAGACCCGGCGGCCCCGCTCGGTTTTTAAGGGCAGGCCCAGCTCCTGCTCAAACAAAGCCATGGCCGCGCTGGGCGGGAAGGCCGCGATGGCCGAATAGAGAAAGCGGGGGTTGGAGCGGATGTTCTGCAAAAACTCCCGCTCGGTGCAGTTGTTGGTGAGGTTGCAGCGGCCCTTGCCGGTGATCAGCAGCTTGCGGCCGGGCTGGCCTGAATGCTCCAGCAGGGTGACCGTGTGCCCCAGCCGCCGCGCCGCGCCCGCCGCCATCAGGCCGGCCGCCCCCGCGCCGATGATGAGCAGCTTCATGGCCGTTCCTCTCTGGTTTGGGACTGGTTTTTGGGCCAGACGGTGAGCAGGCCGGCCGCCGCGAACAGGATGAGCAGCGGGTGTACGGTGGAGAGGTACATGACATAGGTGCCGATGTTAAAGGAGGCGACCTCCACAAAGGCGATCATCAAACAGCGCAGCAGCGCCATGCCCAGCAGCCCGGCCAGCACCAGCCAGAGCAGCCAGGCAAGGGCGGTTTGCTGCGCGCTTTGCCGGGGGGCGGCCGTATCTTGGACAATATTTTGCGCCGGAGCGGCGGTTTGCGGGGGCGCGGCATTTTGCGGTTTTGCGTTGTTTTTTTGCGCGGCGCTCCCCTGTTTGCCCCGGCGCACAAGGCCCCAGCCCCGGCGCAGCTGCACCCACACCGCGGCCAGCAGCGCCGGCGGAAGGGCCAGCGCGTAAAGGCACTGCACCCAGTACAGGATGCGGAAGGCGATCTCCTGCAGGGGGCTGTAGTAGGGGTCGGCGGTGCCGGCAATGGCTGCGAGGTTTGCGCGGCTGCCCAGGTACTCCTCCCAGACGGCCACGTCCTGCGGCTGGCCGATGGTGATCTCGGAAAGGCTGGCCTCGCAGTCCTTAAAGGTCATGGTGTGCCACAGCCCCCGCACCCCCTCGGCCAGCACGTCCGGCAGGTACTCGGCCCGGATGGGCGGGGTGGTGCTATTGCGCCGGCCCCGCCCGGCGGGCAGCACGCCCTCGTCGCACAAGGCGTTGATCTTGTCGGCCACGCGCTGCCAGAAGGCCTGGGCGGCGGGAGCGCTCTGGTAGACCCCCTCCTCCTGGGCGGTGCGGCGCAGCACCCAGTAAAACGAGCCGGTTTGGTAATCGCCCAGCGCCTTGTTGAGGTAGCCGTTGCGCATGGGGGGGTATTCCTCCAGCCAGTAGCGGAAGGGGGCCAGCTCCTCCACGTTTTGATACAGCTTTTCCCGCACGTCCCGCGGCACGCTGACCAGCGGGCGCCAGTTTTCGTGCTCGATGCGGGTCATGGCGCCAAAGGCCTCGGCAAAGCTGCCGGAGGAAAAATCGCTGACCGTGTACACCCCGTACCAGGCGTAGTTGACCGCGCAGAACAAATTGATCCCCAGCACCAGCACCGCCGCCGGCAGGGCCAGCGCGGCGCAGCGCCAGGCCTTGTGGGCAAGGCCCTTTTGACGCAGGACGGCAACCAGCACCGCCGCGCAGCCCGCCGCAAAAAAGGGCAGCAGCCAGACGCCGTCCTCCCGGGTGAGCCAGGCGAGGGCCAGCCCCAGCCCGCAGATACCCAGCCAGGGCAGCCCCTGCTTAAGCGGCCGGGCGTACCGCAGCGCATAGCCGATGAGCCCGGCAAAGAACAAAAGGCATTCAGCCGGGAAGATATTGTCCCGGTAGACCCGCAGGGTAAAGCTGGCGGTGGCGGCGGGGTTATAAACCAGCAGGGCAAAGAGCAAAAACCGGCTTTTGTACCGGCTGAGCACCGGGGCAAAGGCCAGGGCGGCGGCCAGGGCCGCGGCGCAGAGCAGCAGCTGCCCCGCCAGAAGGTACGGGATGTGCAGCGCGTGGGCGGCGCTGAGCCAGACCGGGAAGAACATGTGCTTGGAGAGGGTGAGCCAGTTGTAGGGCCCCAGCCACTGGCCGGCCGTGATGCTTTGGGCGGCCTTGAACATGAGTTCGTCGTCCAGCGGGGCCCCGTCGATCCAGGTATAGATACACTGGAAATGCACCAGCACCAGCTTTGCCAGCACGGCAAGGCACACCAGCACCCAAAAGGCGCGGCGGGAGATATCTTTTTGCAGGGCGTTTTGGAAAGCTTTTTGCGTTTTGCTTTTTTGCTTCATACAAGGCCGTCTGCCATCCGCCGCGCACAGGGCGCGGCGGGCGGCAGCCTTTCTCTGTTATGCTGTAGGATGCGCCGCGGCCGCGGCGGGCCGCTTGGGGCCTGGGTATTGAGCGCCAAGGCCGGTTTTGCCGGCACGGAGCAGGGCGGCATGCCCTTTACAGCTTTTCGATGTTTTCCAAAAGGTACTTTTGCTTTTTGAACACAAGGTCCACCAGCAGGCTGAGGTATTTGAGCACGATGGCCAGGATGGCAAACACCCCGCCAAAGCCCACCGTGAGCACGAACATGGTGGTGGTCCAGCCCTCGATGGGGTGCCCGCCGCCCAAAAAGACGCAGAGGGTGTAAACAAGCTCGCCCAGGGTGAGGGCCAGCATGGCCAGCGCCACCCCGGCCGAGAGGCGGAAGGCGGCGTCGGTATAAAGGGCGAGGCTGTCCAGCGCGAGGCTTACCCGGCCGCTGGCCAGTTCGGGGGCCTGCCCCTCAAAGGTCAGGCTTGCCATGGCAAGCCCGCTGGCCGCGTAGGCCGCCTTGCGGTAGGGCAGGTTCTGGCTGATGGCGTGCACCCGGTTGATGGCCCGCCGGCTGAGCAGCCGGAAGGCCTCGGTGCGCAGCCGGCTGGGGGTGCGGCTGAAGGCGTTGAACACCCCGTAAAACATCCGGCTAAGCCCCCGGCTGCGGCTGGGGCAGACCGACACGATGTCGCTGCCGGCCAGGGCGGCCTGGTAGGCCTGCCAGATCATTTCGGGCGGGTAGGGCATGGCGGCCGAGTCGAACTCGTAGACAAAATCGCCGATGGCGCAGTCCTGCCCGGCGTTCATGCAGAGTTCTACCCCCTGCCGCAGGCTCATGTGCAGCACCGTAAGCGGCTTTTGCAGCCCTTCGGCGGCAAAGCGGCGCAGTTCGTTCAGGGTGTTGTCGGTGCAGCCGTCGTTTACCGCGATCAGCTCGTACTGCTCAAAGTGGGCGGCCAGCTGCTCGTTCAGGGCGCTGAAAAAGGGCTGCACGGCCTGCCCGCAGTTGTGCAGGTACACCACCGCGGAGATGAAGTTTTTTTCTTTATTGGTCATGTAAAAGCACCTCGTCCAGGTCGTATACCGTATTGATCTTGCCGCTGAGCACGCTGAAAAAGGCCGGCGCGCCGCTGTACTGCCGGATCACGGTGGGGCGGGAATCGTCGATCTCGCTGGCCTTCAGGATGGGTTTCATGCTGTACAGGCTGTGGGAATAGGCAAAGCCGTACTCCTCCCGCAGGTACTTGCGGGCCAGCTGGCTCATATAGGGCCAGGCGCTGGCGGGCTTGGCCGGGCAGTCGTTGCAGTTGTAAAGGCTGCCGGGGCGGCAGCGGCCCCCGCTTTTGGCCTGGCAGGGGAAGCTGGGCAGGGTGTCGTAGCTGGTGAGGTGGGGGGTAAAGGTAACGCTGGTAAGGCTGTGATAGCCGGTTTTGCCAAAGGGCATGATGGAAAAAAACGGCCCGTCCATCACCGTGATGCCCACATTTTTAAGGGGCTCTGACACGGTGCAGAGGATGATCTCGCACAATTCGTACTTGATTTTGAACGGCTCCAGCCCCAGCAGCGCGTGCACCTCGTTGACCCCGGCATAGGTGGCGTTGAGCAAAAAGGGCGCTTCGGCCGTGGTGTCCCCCGCTTTTACCTGCCAGACGTCCCCCGCCGCGCGGATGCCCTCGGGCGCATGGCCAAACAGGAGGGTGACGTTGGGCAGCTTTGCCAGCGCCTCCAGATAGTATTTTTTGAGGATCTGGGCGTCGTAGGTGTACTCGGTGGTCAAAAACGCGCCGTCGCACTGGCCGGGGTTAAAGTATTTTTCGGGGGGCAAATCGTCGCACCGGATGTTGGCCGCCGCGCAAAAGCGCCGGAAGGCGGCGGCGTCGGTCCAGCTGAAATGGGCGCTGGTGGCGTAGACCTGGTCGAAGCTGGTGAGGTTGCAAAAGCCATAGTCCTTACAAAAGCGCTCGAAGTAATGGGCGCTCTTGATGGCGGTGGAGTAGCTGCGCGGGTAGTGGTAGCCCATATGCACCCGGGCCTGGTTGATCCAGGTGGCCCGCGTAAAGGGGGCGGCGTCCCGCTCGAGCACCAGCACCCGCTGGCCCCGCGCGCCGCATTTTTCGGCCGCGTACAGGCCGTACAGCCCCGCGCCCAGGATGATCTTGTCAAAGGTCATGCGTGCGCCCTCTTTCCTCTGTTCTCCAAAAGCGTGGGCTGCCGTGCGCCGCGGCTTTGCCCGGGCAGATGCCGGGCCAGGCCTTAGCGGCGGCTTTTTGCATGCCGCGGCCCCGCCGGAGCCTGCGCCGGGCGGCGGCAGCCGCCAGAGCCCATACAGATGTATTATACCGAAAAATTTGGCAAAAAGCAATTTTGGCGCGCAATTGTTGTTTTGCGCGCAAAGCGGCCGGGCCCTGCGGTTTGCGCCGCGGGGCCCGGCCGGCCATTTTTGATGTAAGGCGCGTTTGCGGCGCGGGGCTATTTTGCCCAATCGCGCACCTGGGCGCGCAGCCAGTTGAGCCAGGGCTCCATCCCCTCGCCGGTTTTGGCGCAGATGGGGAAGATCTGCAGCCTGGGGTTGCGGCGCAGCGCGGCCTCGGTGACCCTGGCAAGGTCAAAATCAAAGTACGGCAGCACGTCTATTTTGTTGATGAGCAGCACGTCGCACACGGTAAAGATCAGGGGGTATTTAAGGGGCTTGTCGTCCCCTTCGGGCACCGAGAGGATCATGGCGTTTTTCACGGCGCCGGTATCGAACTCGGCCGGGCAGACCAGGTTGCCCACGTTTTCCAAAATGGCAAGGTCAAGGTCCGCGGTGCCCAGTTCGTCAAGGCCCTGCTCGGTCATGCCGGCGTCAAGATGGCACATGCCGCCGGTGTGCAGCTGGATGCTGCGCACCCCGGCCGCGGCCATCCGCTCGGCGTCCACGGCCGAGTCGATGTCCGCCTCCATCACCCCGATGCGCATTTCATCCTTTAAGGCGGCCACCGTGCGGGCCAGGGTGGTGGTTTTGCCCGCGCCGGGCGAGGACATCAGGTTGAGCAGGTAGGTGCCCTCCCCTTTCAGCCGGGCGCGGATGCGGTCGGCCTCCCGGTCGTTGTTGGCAAAAACGCTCTGCTTGATCTCGATAACGCGCACCGGGTCCATACTGGATCCCTCCTGATCGAAAATTTTGGCCGGCCTTTACCGCACGGCGATCTGTTTGATGGTGATCTCGCTGCCCTGCTGCAAAAAGGTGTCGGCGCTGCCGCAGTGCGGGCAGAGTTTGCCCTGGGGCACGGTGGGGTAGGTTTTGCCGCAGCTTTGGCAGAAGGTTACCGCCGGGATGGGCTCGATGCACAAAGCGGCCCCGGCCATGACCGGGTGTTTTTGCACCGCCCATTTCCAGCAGGAGAGCAGCTCCTCGTGTACGACGCCCGACACCTCGCCCAACTCGAGGGTGACCGAGCAAACCTGCGCCGCATCGTTTTTTTGCGCGGTATCCTCCACCGCGCGGATCACATGAAAGACGATGCCCAGCTCATGCATGGCGGCTTACTCGGCGCGGGCCATGGCAAGGCGGAAGTCCTGGGTATCGGTAAAGATCTCGTTTTTGTAGGGGTTCTTTTTCTGCTCGAGCGAGCGCTTGACGATGATGCCCAGCACCACCAGGTTGACCCCCAGCGAGAGGATGGACAGCACCCCCTGCGGCACCGGGTTGACCGCGGTGGGGCGCACGGCGGCGTCCATAAAGCCGTCGGCATAGAGCACCGGCAGGGTGGTAAAGACGCTGGCGTCCTGGAAGAGCGGGAAGCACTGGGCAAACATGCACCAGGTGGCCAGGGTGTTGGCCCGGTTCTGGATCCAGCCGCCCTTGTTCCAGAAGGCGGCGGCCACGGTGGGGGCCAGCAGCAGTGCCAGGCCGCAGTACCAGGCGTGGGTGGGCAGGTTGAGGTAGGTGTACTGGAAGTTCCAGACGTCGTAGGCCAGGATGTAGAGCCAGATCATATCCGGCCAGAGCATATCGTCCCGCTTTTTGGAGGAGTAGATGCCCCACCAGCCGGTCATGCAGAAGATGTTGATGATGCCGGCCAGGCCGTTGAGCCAGTTCCACCAGCCGCCGTAGAGCCAGACGTTCTCGCTGGAGAGCCACCAGCGGTCGCCGTACTGGGCCATGGCCAGCGAGCCCTTGATGGCGGACTCAAAATCGCTGCAGACCGCAATGAGGATGTTGATGGCCACGATGACAAACGGGAAGGCCTTGAACCACTGGGTCTTGCCGATGCTCCATTTGTATTTGAGCATCATAAAGCCGATGCAGCCCGCCGTGGCGGCGTAAAGCTTGGCGTAGTGGAACCAGCTGTTCATGTAGACATAGGTGTCGTTTTTGAGCGCCCATTCGGCCCCCATGCCGGCCCCCACATAGATGGCGATAAAATAGACGGTGAGCGCCGCGGGCAGCGCCAGGAAGAAGAAGACGCCCCCCGCCTTGCTGCGCCGGGCAAGCTCGTTGCAGAGCACGAGCCCCAGAAAGACCAGCACCCAGCCCAGCAGCTGGTACCCGGCCGTTTGGCCGTAGATTTGAAACAACATGATCCGATTCCTCACTTTCCTGTTTTGCAAAAACCGCCCGCCCCGCCCGCGCCGGCCGCCGCAAGGGGCCGCGGAGCGGGGCGGCGGGCATGCCGAAAAAACGCGTCAGCCCTTGTCCCTGCCGCCCCCAAAGGCGATCCTGCCCGCCCGCTTGAGCATGTAGGGCAGGATGCCCTTCATCTTATCCTCGGCCTTGCGCATGTTGGAGCACTCGGGCAGGTCGCGGTGGAGGTGGATGGCGTCAAAGGCGCACTTGGTGGTGCACAGGCCGCACCCGATGCACTTGTTGGGATCCACCACCGAGGCGCCGCAGCCAAGGCAGCGGGCGGTTTCGGCCTTGACCTGCTCCTCGGTAAAGGTTTTTTTGGCGTCCCGGAAGGACTTTTTCCAGTCGACACCCTCCTCCATGCCGGGGATCTGGCGGGCGGCGGTGTCGTACTGCTCCACCTTGATGTTGTTTTTGTCCAGCTCGATAAAGTCCCGGCGGTTGCGGCCGATGGTGAGGCTGGCGTTTGGCTGCACGAACCGGTGCAGGGATTCGGCCGCCTCCTTGCCCGCCGCAATGGCGTCGATGGCAAATTTGGGGCCGGTATACACGTCGCCCCCCACAAAGACGTCCGGCTGGGCGGTCTGGTAGGTAAGGCTGTCCGCCTTGGCCCAGCCGCCCCGGGCCAGCTCGACCTTGCTGCCCGCAAGCAGGCCGCCCCACTCGACGCTCTGGCCGATCGAGAGCACCAGGTGCTCGCAGGGCACCGTGATGGTATCCTGTTCGTCGTACTGGGGGGCAAAGCGGCCCTCGGCGTCCCAAACGCTGGTACAGCGCATAAAAACGATGCCGCTCACATGGCCGTCCTCGGTAAGCACCTGCTTGGGACCCCAGCCGCACTGGATGGCGACGCCCTCCTCCTCGGCCTCGGCGATCTCCTCGGGCGAGGCGGGCATCTTTTGCCGCGGCTCCAGGCAGTACATCTCCACGCTGGCCGCCCCGCAGCGATGGCTGGTGCGGGCCGCGTCGATGGCCACGTTGCCGCCGCCCACCACCACCGCCCGGCCCTTGACCGGGTACTGCTCATCCGCGCCCACCCGGCGCAAAAATTCCACCGCCGAGTACACCCCCTCGGCCTCCTCGCCGGGGATGCCGGGCAGCCGGCCGCGCTGGCAGCCGATGGCGATGTAGAAGGCCTCGTACCCTTGGGCGCGCAGGTCGTCGAGGGTGAGGTCCCGCCCCACCTCGACCCCGCAGCGGAAATCGACCCCCAGGGCCCGGATGACCTCTATTTCGGCGTCGATCACATCTTTTTCCAGCTTGAAGCTGGGGATGCCGTACCGCAGCATGCCGCCAAGCTGCTCGTTCTTTTCAAAAACGGTGGGCTCGTAGCCGGTGAGGGCCAGATAAAAGGCGCAGGACAGGCCGGCCGGCCCGCCGCCGATGATGGCGATCTTTTGGCTGAAGGCGCCGTCCACCTTGGGGATGACCTTTTTGGGGATGAACCGCCTGTCGGCGTTGAGGTCCTGCTGGGCGATGAACTTTTTGACCTCGTCGATGGCCACCGCCTCGTCGATGGTGCCGCGGGTGCAGGCCTCCTCGCACCGCCGGTTGCACACCCGCCCGCAGACCGCCGGGAAGGGGTTTTCGCGCTTGATGAGCTCCAGCGCCTCGGTATAGCGGCCCTGGGCCGCCAGCTTCAGGTAGCCCTGCACCGCGATGTGGGCCGGGCAGGCGGTTTTGCAGGGGGCGGTGCCGGTGCTGTAACAGTTGACGCGGTTTTTGTCGCGGTAGTCGATGCTCCACTTGTCCGGGCCCCATTTGGCGGCGTCCGGCAGCTGCTGGCGCGGATAGCTTACCGGCCCGCTGGGGGTGCAGAGCTTTTGCCCTAACTTGACCGCGCCGGCCGGGCAGTACTCCACGCACCGGCCGCAGGCCACGCAGTTTTCCTTTTCCACCCTGGCCACATAGGCCGAGCGGCTCATGTTGGGGGTGTTGAAAAGCTGGCTGGTGCGCAGCGCGTTGCAGACCTTTACATCGCAGTTGCAGATGGCAAAAATCTTTTCTTCCCCGTCGATATTGGTGATCTGGTGCACAAAGCCGTTGTCCTCGGCTTTTTGGAAAATCTCGATGGCCTCGTCGTAGCTGATGTAGACGCCGCCCTTATCGGTTTCCACCACATAATCGGCCATGTCCCCCACCGCGATGCACCAGCCCTCGGGGTCGTCGGCGCAGCCCTCCCCCATCCGGGCGCGGGAGAGCCGGCAGGAGCAGGGCGATTTGGCAAACTTGTTGTACTTTTTAAGCCAATAGCTGATGTGCTCGATGTCCAGCGACTGGTTTTCGGCCTCGATGGCCTGCTCCACCGGGATCACATGCATCCCGATGCCCGAGCCGCCCGGCGGCACCATGGGGGTGATCTTTTCGAGCGGCAAAAAGGTCATCCGCTCAAAAAAGGCGGTGACCTCGGGGTGGTCCTGGATGATGCCCCGGTTCATATTAAAGAACTCGGCCGAGCCGGGCACAAACTGGGGCAGCACCCAGCGCTTTTCGTGCTGGGGGTTCTGGCCGTCCAGGTTTTCCCAGTTGTACTCCAAAAGGCCCACCCGGCTCATCTCGTCCAGCAGCGTTTGCAGCGGCTCCTCCGCAAGGCCCGAAAGGGTCTTGAGCTGGGCAAAGGTCTGCGGCTTGCGCACCTGCATTTTAAGCGCAAGGTCGGCCATCTCGTCGGTCACGATGCCGGCCAGGCCCCAATACTCGGGGTCGCTGGGCTTGACCCCGGCCAGCTTGGCGGGCACCCGGTCGGTGATCTTGCGGCCCAGCTTGAGGATCTTTTCCCGCGGGGCGGCGTCCTTTGGGATCTCAAAGGGCAGGCTGCCCTCGTTTAAGGGGAACTTGGTCTCGCTCATAGGGTTTTCCTCCCGCATTCCGCCCCCCAGCGTCGCCCGGATTCTGGTACAGCCAGAGGGTCACAGTTTGTTCATACTTTGCAAACAGTGTAGCATACCGCAAAAAAGCTGTCAATTCAGGGCGATTTTTTCGTGATTCGGCCAAAACGAAGCGGTTGCGATTTGGCAGTTTGCATGGTAAAATGGCATTGTGGTATCTGGTATAGCCAGAAGCAGCCCATAAAAAAGCCCGGCCTGCAAAAACACAGGCGGGCAAAAAATAGAAAGCTAAGAAAGTGAGGAAAGCGAGGAGAACAAGTATGCCGTTTGAAAAGCTGAGCGCCCCCAGCCTGAAATCGCTGTTTGTGCAGCAGCTGCAGGGGATGATCCTTTCCGGCGAACTGGCCCCCGGCGCGCCGCTGCCCTGTGAGCGGGAGCTGGCCGAGCAGATCGGGGTGAGCCGGGCGGTGGTCAACGGCGGCCTTGCCGAACTGGCAAAACAGGGGTTTTTGGAGATCAGCCCCCGGCAGGGCTGCCGTGTGGCAGACTACCGCCGCAAGGGCAACCTGAGCACCCTGATCGCGATCATGGATTACCGCGGCGGGGTGCTGGGCCGGCACGAGATCCGCTCGATCTTAGAGGTGCGGCAGGCGCTGGAGCACATGGCCGCCGCCCGCGCCATTGATTATGCCAGCGAGGCCGAGATGGAGGCGCTGGGGGATACGGTGGCCGCGCTGGCCGGCACCAAAACCCACGCCGAGGCGGCCGAGGCGGCCTTTGTGTTCCAGCACACGCTGGCGGTGATAAGCGGCAACAGCATCCTGCCGCTGATCTATTACTCGTTTAAGCCGCCGGTGATCACCCTGTGGCTGCGCTTTTGCCGGCTGTACGGGGTCGGTGCGCTCTGCCGCAACACCGAGCGGCTGTACAGCTGCCTGCGCGCCCGCGACAAGGCCGCGGCCGCCGCCTGGATCGACGCCTACTTGGGCGAGGCCATCCATGGCTCGCAGCAGATCTACACCGAGCAGGAGGGCTGAGGGGCCGGCAGGGCCGGGCGCTTAAAGCGCCGCGATGCCGGCGGCCAGGGCCTGGTGGAAGCGGCCGATGTGCAGCCCGTCCACAAAGCGGTGGTTTGCCTCCACCGAGATGTGCAGCAGCCGGCGGGGGCCCTCGCAGGCGTATTTGCCCCAGGAGATGCGGGGCACCGAATCGTCGGGGTCAAAGTCCCGCTCGTTGGTCAGGGCGGTGAGTTCCACCCAGGGCAGGCAGGAAAAATAGATGAGGTCGTCGGTGTCGGCCTGGTCCAGCAGGGTGGTCTGCGCGCGGCTTTTGGCCCGGGCCGCGCGGCAGAAGTCCGGCAGGCTGCCCTGGCAGGGCATGGTGACGATGTGGAAGGCCTCGGCGCCGGGGTGCAGGTCGGTAAAGCTGGGATGGCGGGCGCTCAGCAGCACCGGCCGGCCCTCCTTAACGGCGCAGCGGAAAGCCTCCACCTCGTTGGCCGCCCGGGTGCAAAGGCAGATGAGGGCATAGTAAAACGAGACCCCCTCCCGCTTTGTATACTCGTACAGGGCGGTGACGTCCTGCCGGAAGGTGACGCTGTAAAAGGGGTTGGACATGCCCGAAAAAAACTCATAAAGCTCCCGCCGGGGCCAGGTTTCGAGCTGGATGGGCTGGTACATGGGGGTTCTCCTTTTTTGTTTTTTGAAAGGGGCCTTTGGTCTTTTTGCCGCCGGCGGGGTTTGGAGGGCCGGCCGTTGTTTGTATCATAGCAAATCCCGCCCGCGGGGGCAAGGGGCGGCAGGACGTGGGGAGTGTCCATTTCAAGGAGATTTAGGGGGCTAAAACCGGGGGTGGGGGAGAGTCTCGAAAGGCTTTCGGGGCAGGGGTCCTGTTGCCTTGAGAGACTGCTCCCACGCACCCGGCCGCCGGGTATCCCTCTCCGGTTTGGATACTCCCCAGGATGTGGTTTGGCAAAACCGCTTTCAGCGGCATCGATGCGGGAGCCCGCCTTTTGCCCCTTGACCTTCCACCCACTGGAAGCTGTATAATAAGGGTACCGGCGCGGGCGCAGGCCCATAAACCGCATCCGCGCCGGCCGCTGTGGACATATTTACCATCTTATTTGCAAAGGAGTGCTCTTTTATGACCGCCGCTCTCACCGTTTCCCCCGCCGCCATTGCCGCAATGGCCTTTACCGGCATTTTTTGCCTGCTGCTGCCTGTGGGGCTGGGGCTGTTTTTTGCCAAAAGGCTGGGGGGCCGCTGGCGCTTTTTCTGGCTGGGCTGCCTTACTTTTGTGCTGTTTGCACTGGTGCTGGAGCAGGCGGTGCACGCCCTTGTGCTGGGCGGCGCTTTGGGCGCGGCCATCACCGGCAATATCTGGCTGTACGCTTTGTACGGCGGGCTGATGGCCGGCCTGTTTGAGGAGGCCGGCCGCTGGCTGGCGTTCCGGCTTGCCGCCCGGCGCCGGACGGCCGGCGGCCCGGACGCTCTGATGTATGGCGCAGGCCACGGCGGCATCGAGGCGGTGCTGCTGGCCGGCACGGCCATGCTGAACAACATCGTTTTGTCTCTGATCATCAATCAGGGCGGGCTTGCGGCGGTGGTTGCCGCCGGCTCGCTGCCCGAGACAGCCGTGACCGCGGCCGAGAGCCTGGCCGGCGTGCCGGCCGGCATGTTCTTGTGGTCCGGGTTTGAGCGGCTTTGCGCGGTGGTGCTGCACATTGCCCTGTCGGTGCTGGTATACGCCGCCGTGGCCCAAAAGCGCAGGGGCCTTTGGTTTGCCGCCGTGGGGCTGCACGCGCTGGTGGACATGGCCGCCGTGCTGGCAAACAACTGGCTGCCGGTGGCCGCCACCGAGGGGCTGGTGGCTTTGCTCTCGCTGGCCGCGGCCCTGCTGGCCCGGCGGGTGTACCGCGCCCTGCCCGCCGCAAGGCCCTGAGCACGTTTCTTGGTTTTTAGCAATAAATAGGATATAATGGAAAAAATGCCGACCGGCGCGGCGCGCCCCGTGGCACACTGCGCCGGATTTTACAAGGAGGGACCTTTGTTATGAACCAGACCATCACCGCCCAGAACGCCCCCGCCGCCGTGGGGCCCTACTGCCACGCAAAGCTTGCGGGCAACACCCTGTACACCTCCGGCCAGCTGGGGCTGATCCCGGCCACCGGCGAGCTGCCCGAGGGGGTAGAGGCGCAGGCCCGGCAGGCACTGGAAAACCTGAAGGCCGTGCTGGCCGCCGCCGGCATGGGCTGTGCCGACGTGGTAAAAACCACCGTGTTTTTGGCCGACATCCGGGACTTTGCCGCCATCAACGCCATCTATGCCGAGTACTTTGTGGGCGAAACGCCCGCCCGCTCCTGCGTGCAGGCGGCCGCGCTGCCCAAAAACGCCTTGTTTGAGATCGAGGCCGTGGCGGTAAAATGACCTTTTTAAAAAGCCATCCGGCGGCAGGGGCGCAAAAGGCCCCCGCCGCCGGCGCATTTGTGCGCAAAGGGGGGCAGGCCCATACAGGGCCTGCCCCCCTTTGCATAGGAGAGAAAACACAAAAAGGAGTTTATTGTTTACAGTGTGCCCCCGCGCGCGGGGGCGCGGCTTTGAGCGGTTTGACCCTGACGGCCGGTTTTGAGAACGCCCGGCTCAAAGCGCTCCATCGCGGGGGGCGCGGCCCGGCGGGGCGCACCGGTTTTGCCGGGGGGCGGCGTTTGCTCAGGCTTTTTTGACCATATTTTCCACCGCGCTGATCCACTCGTGCTCGGGGTCGTTGGAGCGGAAGAAGCCCTGCTCCTGCCCGGCCATCAGCCAGAGGAAGTAGCTGTTGTAGCCCGGCGCACCCACCGTGGTGTGGTAGCCGCGGGGGAACTCGACCAGATCGTCCGACTTGACCCGGTAGGCCTCGTCGAATTCGCCGTCCGCCGCGTAGGTGCACTGCACCCCAAAGCCCTGCCCCGGCTGGAACAAAAAGTAGTAGATCTCCTCCAGCACCCCCTCGTGGGGCATATTGTCCTGATCGTGCTTGTGGGGCGGGAAGCCCGCCCAGTTGCCCGGGGTGATGTAGGCCTCGCCCACCGTGAGCCGCTTGGCGTTGGTGCTGCCGTCGATGATAAAGGAGGTCTCGCGCTCCCAGGGCTTGACCCCCAGCAGCTTGACCGGCACCCGCTCGGCCGGCAGTACCTGGGGCTCGGTGTCCTGGTCGATGGGGGTGCTGCAAACCGCGATCTTAACATGCTCGCAGCCGGTAAAGCGCAGGGTGGTATTGCGGCCGGCGTAAACGCTCACGGCCTGCTTGGCCGCAAACACGTCGGCCCGGCCGCCCACCCGCTTATGCTCGGCGCCGTTGATGCAGACGTCCGCGTGGCCGCCCAAAAAGATGAAGGCGTACTCGCTGCCGGCGGTTTCCACCGTGACCGAATCGCCCTTTTTGAGCTCGATGATGCCAAATTCCAGTTGGCTGAGGCTGCATTTGCCGATCTGGCACAGCTTGGTGTAGCCAATGGCGGGGCGGTAGCTCTTTTTAAAGTTCATTCCTCTTCCTCCTTTGGATGGTCGATGGGTGCCGCTTGGGGATCAATCAGCCGCAGCCATGCGTCGGCAAGCTGCTGCCAATCCCCCACAAAGCCATAGTCGGCATAGTCAAAGATGGGGGCCTTGGGGTCGGTATTGGCCGCGGCGATGATGCCCGCGCCGGACATGCCCGCAAGGTGCTGCACCGCGCCCGAAATGCCCAGCGCAAGATACAGCCGGGGGCGCACGGTAACGCCGGTGATGCCAACCTGGCAGCGGTAGGGGGCAAAGCCGGCATCCACCGCCGCGCGGGAGGCCGCCGCCGCGCCGCCCAGCCGCGCCGCCAGGCGGGCCAGCTTTTCAAAGCCGGCGCGGGAGCCAACCCCCAGCCCCCCGGCCAGGATGACCTGCGCCCCGGCCAGCGGCAGGCCCTGGGCATAGGGCTCAAAGCCCAGCGGCAGCACACGGCCCGGCCCGGCGGGCGGGGTTTCGGGGATGAGCCGCGCCGGCACAGACGGCACGGCGGGGGCAAACCGGAAAACGCCGGGGCGCACCGTGGCCATCTGCACCCGGCTTTTGCAGCGGATGACCGCCATGAGGCTGCTGCCAAAGGCCGGGCGGGTTTGGATCAGGCGGCCGGCCTCGAGGGCAAGGGCGGTGCAGTCGGCCGTGAGACCGGCGTCCAGCCGCCAGGCCAGCTGGGGCATGACCCCGCGCATTTTTACGCAGGCCGGGGCCAGCACGATCCCGCAGCCCCACTCCCTGACCCGCCCGGCCAGCCAGTCGGCAAACAGGGCTTCGTCGGCCGGGGGCGGGCCGGCAAGGGTGTGGATGATCCCCGCGCCGGCCGCGGCAGCCTGCGCGGCATCCGCCTGCGGGCAGAGCAGGCGCACCGGCCGGCCGGCCATTTCGCGCGCCTTCTGCACCAGCCCGGGCTCAAGCCCAAAGGGGCAGAGCACCAGCAGGCCGGGCTGTTCCCCCGCCCCCGCGGGATCTCCCCTGCCCTCGGCCGGCGATACCGTTCCCGGTTTGGGCATTTCGCCTTTTTCGGCGCGCGGCACCGGCTGCCTTAGCATGGCCCAGAGGGCGGCGGCCGCCTTTTGGGGATCGGTCTCGCGCGGGCCGGTGCGCCGGCCGGCAAACTGGGTGTGCAGCTGCACCACCCGGGTGGGCGAGCCGGCAAGCCCGCACTGCCCGCAGCTGAGCTCCAGCTCCGCCGCCGTAAACAGCCGCACCGGCTGGGTGCGGGCGCGGCGCATGGCCGCAATGCCGGGCAGCCGCAGCGGGTACACATATTCGCAGACGCTTACCACCAGCGGCCCCTCTGCCAGCAGCCGCTCGCTGCCGGTCTCGAGCCGGCGGGTGATATGCAGTCCCCGGGCGCCCTCCCCCCCTGGCCGGGGGCCGGCCCAATCGAGGGCTTCGGCCTCGGTAACACAGGGCAGGCCCAGCGCCGCGGCCAGCTGGCCGGGCACCTGGCCGGTTTCGCCGTCGATGGCGCGCCGCCCGCACAGAATCAGGTCAAAGGGGCCCAGCGCACGCGCTGCCGCCGCAAGGGCATGGGCGGTGGCGCGGGTGTCCGCGCCGGCCAGCGCCGGGTCGGTGAGCAGGGCGGCATGGTGCGCACCCCGCCCCAGCAGTTCCCGCAAGGCGCTTTGCAGCTTGGCGGGGCCCATTGAGAGCACCGTGACCTCCCCCGCCGGGCCGGTTTGCGCCGCGCCGCAGGGCTGGCCCGCCGGCGGCCCGGGCCCGGGGCCGCCTTTGGCAAGGCGCAGGGCAGCCTCCAGGGCCGATTCGTCCGCCAGGTTCCACTGCAGGGGAGCGCTGCCGCGCTCGAGCCGGTATTCACCGTCCAACCTTACCTCGCCCGCGGCCGGCACCGCCTTGAGACAGACCAGCAGCCGCAGCATCTTACAGCAGGGCCTCAAACAGGTCGATCAGCCTGCAGTCCTCCGGCACCGCCTGCCCAAGGCAGAGGTATGCCTGGGGGCTGGCGGTGAGCAGCACCTTTGCGCCGGTGCGGGCAAGGTCGTCCCAGCGGGCAGCAGCCACCTGGGCGGCGATGCCGGGCATATATTCCAGCGCAAGGGCGGTGCCGCAGGATTTTGCCAGCCGCCCGTGGTTGAACATCTCGCACAGTTCGTACCCCGCGGCCTTGGCCAGGGCGCGCACCGGCTCAAACTCGTGCAGCGAGCGGGCCAGCCGGTCATCGTCGTGGCAGGCGGCCCTGACGCCGCTGGCCGGCTTTGCGGCCAGCCGGCCTCCGGCCAGCAGCTTTGCCGCAAAGGCGGTGGCGGTTACCACCTCGGCCGTTACGGCGCAGCCCCACTCGGCATAGTGCTGCTTGATGATCTCGGCGTCATAGCTGTCCAGCACCACCACGGTGGGCAGGCCGGCGGCGTTCAGCGCGCCGGCGCAGGCCGCGGCCTGACGGCGCACATCCTCGGTATAGCCCTCAAGGTCGGCCAGCATCGCGCCCGAGACCGGCTCGTTTTCCAGCACCTTGGCGCTTACCCCGGCCTTTGCCAGCAGGGCCAGCAGCGATTTTGCCATGGACGGCGCGCGGTGGGCCGCCGCCTCGCCAATGTACACCAAAACCTCGCTGCCCTCCTGCCCAAAGCAGGGGCCCGGCTCGCCATAGATGCTGCCGGTGGCTTCGGCGGCCTCGATCAGCTTGACCACCGCCCCGGGCGCGGTGCCGTTGACCACCGCCTCGGTGCGGGCCTCGCGGATAAACAGGGGCGGCTGGTAGCCGGTGGCGCAGTCGTTGGTGCAGGCGTCGCACAAAAGGCACTCGTACATGGCGGCCGCCATGTCGGGGTCAAATTCGGCCGTGCCGCGGGCGTTCATGCTGAGCAAAAGGCCCTTGGCGCGGGGGGTGTTGAGCTCCCTGCCGGTTACAAGCTGCACCGGGCACAGGTGCCGGCACATCCAGCAAAAACGGCATTTGTCTGCATGGCGCAGTGCGTTTTGAGTCATCATGTTCTTCCTCCTCCTGCCTTACAGCCCCAGCTTGTAGGGGTTCATGATGCCGTTGGGGTCCAGGCTCTTTTTAAGCCCCTCCATCACCTGGAAGGCCGGGCCGTACTGTTCCTTCATCAGCCGCGAGAGCTTGAGGCCGATGCCGTGATGGTCGTTGATGACCCCGCCGTGCTCCATGGCGGCCCGCACCCCGGCGTTCCAGATCTGGTTGTGCAGGCGCAGCGCCTCCTCCTTGTCCTCGGGGGGATGGTCCATAATAAACCGGTCGTAGATCATGGTGCCCCAGCCGTACCAGTGGGAGCAGTGGGCAATAAACCGCACCCCGGGAAAATTTGATTCGATGGCGTTTTTCATGGCCCAGTAGATCTCCTCCACATGGCTGAAATCGGCCACCGTATCCATGGTGCCAAACATCTGGGGGATGTCCATGATATTGTCCGGATAGAAGAAGGTGATGCGGTTCTGGAACCATTTTTCGCCGTAGTCGGCCCCCATGTCCCGGGCGCCGTGCTCCTGGCAGATCTTAAGCACCATCTCCATCTCGATGTCCACGATCCGCTCGATGCCCTCAAGGCTCAGGTTCATAAAGGCGCCCTTTTCCTCCACGCCGATGATCTTTTTGATGATCGAGACGGTTTCGGCCTCGTCAAACAGCCGCATGATCGAGGGCTGGCATTTTTGCATGATGTCCCGCCCGGCGGCAAGCCCCTCGGACATGCTGGGAAAGAGGAAGGCGCGGTGCTTGCGGCATTCGGGCTGCTCAAACAGCCGGAAGGTGGCCTGGGTGATGACCCCCAGCGTGCCCTCCGAGCCGATGAAGATCTGGTTGAGGTCCGGCCCGGCCGCGTGCTTGGGCACCGGCAGGGTGTTGATGATGTCGCCGTTGGGCAGCACCACCTCCATGCTCATGCACTGGTCGTCGATCTTGCCGTACTTGGTGGAGAAGATGCCGATGCCGCGATGGCCCAGCGCCCCGCCGATGGTGCCGCAGGTAAGGCAGGAGGGGATGTGCATGCAGGAGTAGCCCCGCTCGTTGGCGTACCACTCGAGCTGCTGAAAGATCATGCCGGCCTCGGCGGTGATGGAGTGGGCGTTTTCGTCCAGCGAGATCAGCCGGTTCATCCGCTTCATGTCCAGCAGGATGCCGCCCGCCATGGGCAGCGCGCCGCCCTGGCTGCCCGAACCGCCGCCCCAGGTGTGCACCGGGATCTTGTAGTAGTTGGCCACCTTGAGCACCCTGGAGACCTCCTGGGTGCTGCCCGGCCGCACGATGATGTCCGGCAGGGGGCCCTCGGCCCCGCGGTCCTGCCACATCCGGCTGAGCCAGAAGTAATCGACGCTGTAGGTTTTGCGCTCGGCGGCGGTGGTGGAAACGTTCTCACGCCCCACAATGTCCTCCAGTTCGAACCGGACCATGTCCGGCATAAACGATTTCATTTGCATACTGCTTCCTCCCTGTTTTGCGCTGCCGCGGATGCGGCGCACGGGTGATTCTTCCAAACGCCCCGCCTCCGGCCTGCCCGCAGGGGTGCAAAGGCGGCCCCTTTAAGGCTGGGCGCAGGGGTCAGTCGATGGGGTGGATCTGCCAGTTTTCGCCCCAGATGCCCCCCACGGCCCCCCGGGCGATGAGCGGCGCGTTTTCTTTGTGGGCCAGCAGCCATTTGTTTTTGGCCCAGAGCAGCGAGCTTTTGCCGGGCTGCGGCGCCCCGGCAAGCCGGGCCGCGGGGGCCTGGGCGGGTTCCAGCGGCAGGTTGGTGCCCCGCGCAAGGCCCACAATGCAGCCAAAGCCCTGCCGGCTGACCTCGCAGGGGCAGAAGTGCAGGGTGTCGGCATAGATCTCGGCCGCCTCGCCCGCGGCAAGGTAAAAGGCCCGCACCCTGGCCGCGTCCAGCCGCAGACAGCTGCCTTCCCCCTGCAGCTCGGCCCGCTTGGCCAGCAGCAGCACCAGAGGGCGGGTGGCGATATTGAACTCGCTGCAGGTGTGCCATTCCAGCGCGTTCAGCCGGGAGGAATGGCCCCAGCAAAACCCAAACTGTTCGTCCAGCTGGCCGCAGTATTCCTGCCGGAAGGCCCCGGCCTCGGGCAGGGCGTCCAGCTGGGGCAGGGCCGCAAGGTAGCGGCTGCCCTCGGCGGGCCACTCCACCGCCGCCTCGGCCGCCGCGCAAAAGGCCGCCGTATCCAGCGCAAGGGGCCGGCCGTAGCGCCGGAAGGCCCGCGCGTGGATGGACTGGATGGCAAGCTGCGGGTTGGCGCTGCGCAGTGCCCGCAAGGTTTTATCCATGCCGGATGACCCCCTCGTGTTCTTTTTGGAAGGCGATGACCTCGGTCCAGCTGGGGATGCCCTGCTGCGCGCCGAACCGGGTGCACTTGAGGGCCGAGGCGGCGCTGGCAAAGGCCGCCGCGTCCGGCGGCAAAAGCCCCTTGATGCGGGCGGCCGCAAACGCGCCGTGGAAGGTGTCCCCCGCCCCATTGGAATCCACCGCCCGCACCGGGTAAACCGGGTAGCGCAGCGGGCGGCCGCAGGCGGCGTCCCACAAAAAGCCGCCCCGGCTGCCCTGGGTGATCACGAGCACCGAGGGGCCGAACCGCTGCTGCAGGGCCGCGGCGGCCTCTTCGGCCGTGGCGCAGCCGGTAAACCTGAGAGCGAACTCCTCGGAGGGGATCAGGATATCCACCAGCGGCAGCAGCCGCCCGATGCCGGGGTAAACCCCGCCGGCGTCCAGGCTGACCGGCACCCCGTACTCCCGGGCCTTGCCGGCGGCATAAACGGCACAGTCCAGCTGGTGGCCGTCCAGATGCAGGCAGGCCGCCGCCCTCAGGGCGTCCAGGTCAACGTCCTGCGCAAGGGGGGGCTGGACGGTGCCGCGGTTCCATACGCAGGTGCGGCTGGCGTTTGCCAGGTTGAGCAGGATAAAGGAATGGAAGGACTGCTGTCCGGCCGCCGTGCGGAGGTACTGGGTGCCGACCCCATACCGCTCCAGCTCGGCCCGGATAAAGCTGCCGTACATATCGCCGCCCACCGTGCCCATGTAGGCGCTGGAAACCCCCAGCTTGCTCATGGCCACCAGCGCGGTGGCGCAGGGCCCGCCGCACTGCAGCTTGGTTTCGCGCCCCTCCAGCTTGGTATCCTCGGCCGGGAAGCGGTCGGCGGTCATGAGAATGTCGAAAACGGCCGAACCGATGCCAATTACCTGTGTCATGCCTGATCCGCCCCCAGCAGCCGGATGCGGTTTACGGCAAACCGCTTGACCGCCTGGACCGGCTCCTTCATAAAGAGGTCCAGCGCGATGATCTTGCTGTCCACCATGCGGGCGGCGTCCAGGAAGGAGCAGCAGATGTCGGTGCCAAAATTGACCTTGCGGATGCCGGCCTTTACGGCGGCGGCCAGCTGGTCGTCCGGCACGCCGGAGCCCCCATGCAGCACCAAATGCGCCTTGGTGGCGGCGTGCAGTTCGGCAATGCGCCCGATGCCCAGCACCGGGGCCTGCTTATAATGGCCATGCGCGGTGCCCACCTGCACCGCCAGCGCGGCAACGCCGGTTTGTTCCACAAAGCGCGCCGCTTCCTCCGGGGTGGTAAACTCGGTTGAAAGCTCCTCCTGGGTGGTGCCCACATGGCCCAGTTCGCCCTCCACCGGCACCCCGGCCGCGGCGGCAAGCCCCACCGCCTGTTTGGTAATGGCGGCGTTTTCTTCAAAGGGCTTGGTGGAGGCGTCGATCATAACGCCGGTGGCCCCCCAGCGCAGCGCCCGCACCACCTCGGGAATGCCGGCGCCGTGATCCAGGTGGAAGGCCGCGGGGGTCTTGAGGTTTTTGACCGCCTCCCGCACAATGGGGGCCACATATTGGGCCTCCTGCGAGTCGAACAGGCGGCTGTACATCTGGAAGATGACCGGCGCGCCGGTTTCCTCGGCCGCGTTCATCACCCCTAAAACGGTTTCGAGGTTGTAGACGTTGAAGGCCGGCACCGCAAAGCCGCCCGCCTCGCCCAGGTCCAGGATCTCCTTGAGAGTATACTGCATGGTATGGGTCCCTCCTAACATAAAGCTGTGTAAAAGCCGGCGCCCGGCCGGGCCGGAAACAGGGGGTCAGACAGTGTCAAAATGCAGCGCCGGCAGGTATTTGCACACCTCGCGGATCGCCTCGGTATAACTGCCCTCGATCTCGGAAAAATGGTGGATGTACGGCCCCTCGATGAGCCTGCGCTCGAGCTTGTCCAGATCGTCGAATTTGGCCCAGAGGTAGGTGCCAAAGGTGTAGGGGCCCTCGGCGCTGTCGCACTCGGCGGCAAGGATGGAATAGCGGCCGTGGTCCTGGTCGATGCGGGCGGCGGTGTAGTGCCCCTCTTCCACCTGGAACCACTCCCGCATATTGACGCATTTGCAGCTTTGGCCCTTGCGGTGCAGCGAATAGGCAAACGGCCCGCAGTGCCAGAGCAGCTCGGTGTTGCGGTCGGTGGGATGGCGGGTGGTAAACTCGCCCAAAAAGGGCTTTTTTTCGCCAAAGCTGAGGCTTTTGAGCAGCACCTGGGTGATGGTGGCGTGGGTGTCGGTTTCGCAGCCGATGATGTAGCCCATATCGGCCAGGATGCCGTAGGCGGTGCAGGGCATCGCCCCCACCATCAGCTGCATGGCCGTCCAGCATTCGGCCGAGACGGCGCTGACCCCATACTCGGCAAACAGCTCCTGGTAGAGCAGCACAAAGGCCCAGATCTTTTCCAGCTGGGGGGCGCTGAGTTCGTCCACCTCATATTTGGCCCGCAGCTGCCCGGCGCCCGCCGCAAGTTCCTCCTTGCGCTCGCTCAGGATGCGCTGGTACTTGTCGTTGACCACCGCAAGGTTGATGGGTACGACCTGGATGCCGAACTCCTCCATAAGCTGGCCCTCGTTGTAAATGACCGAGCAGAAGGGCTTGGGCCGCATGCCCACCTGGGCCACCCGCAGGCCGGTGAGGTTTTTGACCGCGCAGGCCACCGCCGCGAACCGGAAAAAGCCTTGGCGCAGCCGCTCGTCCTGCAAAGGGCAGTTTTCGATGTAGGTAAAGGGGATGTTCATCCGCTGCAGCATCTTGCTGATGCCAAACAGCCCGCACTGGGTGTCGGTGTAGCGGGTGCCGTCCGGCAAAAAGGAATCGTCCTGCGGGCCCCAGAGCAGCACCGGCCTGCCAATGGCCTTTGCCACCGCGCCGGCCGCCTCCTCGTTGCCAAAGTTGCCGGGCAAAAGCCAGACCGCGTCCACCTTTTGCCGCTGCAGCCGGTCGATCACGGCGGGCAGGTCCTTTTCGCTGTAAAGCACGTTTACATCATTGATGCCGTCCAGATCCACAAAGGATATATGCCCGGTGGCAAAATTCTCCTCGATATAGCGCACCGCCTCGGCGCAGCGCGCCTCGGCCTTTTCCCAGTTGAAGATGCCGGGCCGGGGCGTTACGTCCCGCCGGATGGGCACCAGCCCGATCTTGACCGAATACTCCATCATGCTTTTTCACACTCCCTTTTTGCGCCCCGCGGCAGGGCGCGCAGGCCGCCCCGCCAGGCGGCAGCCCGGCCCGCAAAGGGCAGGCCGGCAATCTACCGTCATTGTAACATCCCCCTTTTTGCTTGACCATTTATCTAACTTACGAAAAAATAAGTCCTATTCCCGAACAATATATAGATAAACTGTACAAAAAGCACCGCTGCCAAAAAAAGCAGCGGCGCTGTTGGTAAAATGCGCAGAAAGGGGGCGCGGGGGCGGCGGTCACTCGTCCTCCAGCAGCCAGTCCTCCCCGTCGGCCAGGTCGGGCTCGTAATAGCTGAGCGGGATGCTGATGCGCACCGCCACCCCGCCCTCGGGCCGGTTGCCGATGGTAAAGCTGGCCTCGCCGCCATAGATGAGATCCAGCCGCTGGCGGACATTGCCAATGCCGATGCCGCTGTGGCTGGCCGAGGGCGCGCCGCCGGTTTTGAGCTGCTGCTCCAGCTGGGGCGGCAGCCCGCAGCCCGAATCCTTGACCGTGAGGTTGAGCCGCTGGCCGGTAACATAGGCGTGCACGATGATGCGGGACTCGGCGTCCTGCTCGCGCACGCCGTGCTGCAGGGCGTTTTCCACCACCGGCTGCAGGATCATGGTGGGGATCATGGCGTTGCGGGCCTGGGTGCGGGCCGAAAAGACGGTTTTGAGTTTTTCGCCGTGGATAAAGCGGTAGATCTCGGTATAGTCCTGCAGGATCTCAAACTCCTTTTGGGCGGTGATGAACTGCCGGGTGGTGTTGACCGTGATGTTGCGGAAGTACCGGCTGATCCGCTGCACCACCTCCATGATCTCGGTATCCCCCTTGAGTTTGGCCATGGCGTTGACCGTTTCGAGGGCGTTGTAGATAAAATGGGGGCGGATCTGGGTTTCGAGAGAGCGGTACTTGTACTCCAAAATTTGCAGTTCGGCGTCCTTTTTCAGCCGTTCTTTTTCTACAAGCTCGTCCAGCAGGCCGGCAATGCGGTTGGTCATCTCGTTCATGGTAAGGGCCAGCTGGCTGATGTCGTCCGAGCCGGTCACCGCCACGGTCTGGGTAAAATCGCCCTCGGCCACCCGGCCCATCGCCTTTTTCATCGCCTTGAGGGTATGGGTCATGGAATGGATGAGCAGCAGCATCAGCGCCGAGCCCAGCGCCACCGCCGCCACCCCCAGCCGCACGCCGTTGCGCACGATGCTGGCCTGGGTTTGGCGGTAAACCTCGGTGGAGCTTACCCCCACCGTGATCCAGCCGCCGCTCTGCCGGCTTACCGCGTAATAATCCCGGTCGGCCCAGGGGCCGGGCTGGGAGAGCAGCTTGCTGGCGCTGCCGGCCGAGATATCCTCCAGCACCGGCTGCGGCAGGGGCATGCCGGCGCTGGTGAGGTAGTTGCCCTGCTGGTCAAAAAACAAAAAGCCGGTTCCGGAGTAGGAACTGCTGATGCGGAACAATTCCCCTTTCATGTGCACGGCGATCCGCCCCACCCAGCGCAGCGGGGTGGTGGTGTAGATATCGCGCAGGATATAAACGTCCTCGTCGGCCATGCGGTACCAGGTGCTGCTGCCGTAGGTGACCCGGTCGTTCTCCTCCAGCAGGGCCGCGCAGTTGCTCTGCACCTGGGCAAACGAGTTGCCCTCGTACTTGCTGGTGTGCAGCCGGGTGCCGTCCGCCGTTTCGAGCATGACATAGTCGTATTCGGTGGACTCGTTGCAGACCTGGGCCAGCGCGTACCGCAGGCTGACCGGGTTGCTGCCGGGGTTTTGGTTATAGTCGCTCACAAGGCCCGGGATGCCCAGCGCGGCCAGCCTCGAGTAGATGGCGTAGCTGGCGGCGGTCTGGTGGTCGCTGAAATTGAGGGCCACCTGGCCGGTGAGCATCTCGAGGTTCTGCACGTTCTCCCGCTCCAGCATGCTGACGGTGGCGTTGATCTGGTTGGAGGTGAGCAGCGAGATCACCAGCGCAAGCGAGCCGACATAGACCAGCAGCAGCTTGGCCGTAAAGCTGACCCTTACCCGTTTTTTTGCCATGGATACCACCTCGCCGCCCTGGCCGGGGCTGCCGGCCGCACAGGGTTTTTTGCGCGCACCGGCCGGTGCGCGCAGGGCACGGGGGCGCCCCCATGCCCTGATCTTACGCCGTTTTTGCCCTACGCGCCGCCGCTTTTGCCCAGGCGGTACTCGGTAGGGCTCATGTTTTCGACCTTTTTAAAGACGTTATAAAAGCTGATATAGTTTTCGTATCCGATGGCGTAGGAGATATCCTCCACCCGCATGCGGGTATCGTCCAGCATCTGCTTGGCAATGGCGATCTTGGCGTTGATGACGTGCTGGCGGTAGGTGACGCCGGTCTCCTTGCGGATCAGGGTGGAGAGGTAGTTGGGCGAAACATAAAACATGGCGGCCACGTTTTCGAGCACGAGGCCCTCGGCCGCATGGGCGCGCACATATTCCAGCACGCTGCGCACCAAAGCCGAGCTTGCGGTGGGCGGGGCCTTTTTCTTTTGCTCGGCCAAAAACTGGGCCAGCCAGCCACGGGCGTGCTCCAGGGTGTCCAGCTTGATAAGGTCGTATACCGACAGGTCCGCCTCTGCCTTTGGCAGGACGTCCCGCTGGCCCTCCTGAAGGGTGCGGGTGCAAAAAAACATCAGCAGGATGCGCAAAACCCGCAGCTTGCCGCCCGAGCGTTCCAGCATCTGCTGCCAAAGCTGTTCCTCCGGCAGGCTATCCAGCTGCTGCGCCAGCCCGCAGGCCGCCTGCTCCAGTTCCAAAAGGCGGGTCATCTTGGCGCTGTTCATCTCCAGGTTTCCGTAAAAGTCCACCGCCGTGTGCCGGCCGTAGATGTTGTGCCGCAAAAGGGTCTGCCGGGCCTCCTCGCAGGCGGTTTGCAGCTCGCCCGCGCCGGCGTGCAGCCCGCTTACCGCAACAGTAAGGCCGATCAGGTTTTCCACCATGGTTTCGGCCACCCTGCGCGCGGTGGCCTGCCAGGCCTCGTCCGGCCCGGGCAGGGCGCAAAAAACCAGCAGGTCGCCGTCCAGCACGGCGGTAACCGTTTCCAGCCCCGGGGGGAACTGCAAAAAGTCCAGCCGCTGCAGGGTGGGCCCGTTAAGGCCGGTGGCGCTTTCGGCCGAGAGCACAAAATAGCTGTGGGGGATCCGGCCCAAAAAGCCCAGGAACACCTCGTCCCCCTCCAGCGGGTGCTTGGCCGTGACGGCCGAGATCAGCCGGTAGCGCCGGTTGGCCGCCTCCAGCCGTACGCTCTGCCGGGCGGCGTCCCGCTCCCGGTCCAGGCTTTCGGCCGCCCGGCGCAGCGAGCGCAGCAGTTCCTCGTTGTCGATGGGCTTGAGGATAAAATCAAAGGCGGACAGCTTGATGGCCCGGGAGGCGTACTCGATCTTTTCGTAGGCGGTGATAAAGATCACCCGGGCGTCGGCCAGCTCCTCCCCCATCTGCTCCATCATGTCCAGCCCATCCATGCCGGGCATATGGATGTCGGACAGGATGATGTCCGGCCGCAAAGCGCGGATCTTCTCGCAGCCCTCCCGCCCGTTGGCGGCGGTGCCGGCCAGGGCAAGCCCGCAGGCCTGCCAGGGGATGGTGCTGCGCAAAGCCTCCAGCACGATCTGGTTATCGTCGATCATCAATACGGTATAACTCATGGTATCTGCCTCCTGTGGGGCGGCAAACCGCCCGGACGCGGCGCAAAAAGGCCGGTTGGGGCCGCCTGCCGGCAAAGCGCGCGCGGCCGCCGCCCTGCCCGCGCGGGGAGGGCAAAAAACACGGCCGCAAACCGCGCCCAGCGCGCAAAAGCTCCCTAAGCGCAAAGCGCCCGCCTTATTTATCATACCCAAAAACGCCGCGGCGCGCAAGCGGCGGCCGGCGGGCCTGCCCGCGAATATTACTTGATATATCGTTATTAAATTGCCGCCTTTTGCCCCATTTTGACAAATTTTGCAAGGCGGCATACACCAAAGCCGGCCGCCGCGCCTTTTTAGGACGCGGCCGCCGGCTTTGGCGGTTTTTTACCCCTTGACCGCGCCCGACATCACGCCGCTGACCACATATTTCTGCAGGCAGAAATAGAGGATGAGGATGGGCAGCATGGCCATGATAAAAAAGGCGAAGGCAAGGTTGAGTTCGGAGGTGTTCTCGTTGAAATAGACGATCTGGGCCAGGGGCAAGGTGCGGCTGGCCTTGTCGCGCAATAGCACCACGGCGGTGTTGTAGTCGTTCCAGACATAGACGGTGTTGAGCACCAGCTGGGTGGCGTTGATGGGCTTGAGCAGCGGAAAGACGATGCGCCAGAAGGTTTGCAGCTTGCCGCAGCCGTCGATCACGGCGGCCTCCTCCATCTCGCGCGGGACGGTTTTTACAAAGCTGGTGATGACCAGGATGCTGATGGACACCTGCAGCCCCGAGCGGGCGATGACAAACCCGACGTTGGTGCTGACCAGCCCCACATTGAACATATTGAGGTAGAGGGGCAGCATGATGCACTGGAAGGGGATGAGGGTGCCCATGGTGAGCAGCACATACAAAAAGTTGTAAAAGGGGGTTTCGTTGCGGGCCAGCACCCAGGAGGCCATGGAGCAGATGATCATGAGCAGCAGGATGGTGGGGATGGTGGTGAGCACGCTGTTTTTGATGCCCACCAAAAACTGCTCGTTTTCGGTGATGACCCGGATATAGTTGCTGAGGGTGGGGGTTTTGGGCCAGGCCAGATGGCTGATGGTGATCTCGTTTTTATACTTGATGGAGTAGATAAAGCTGATGTAAAAGGGGATCAGGGTCACGCAGACCATGGCGATGCAGACGGCCTTTTTGCAAAGCCCGCGCACAAACTCGCGGCGGCGCTGGCGGGCCAGCACCTGGGCGGCAGTATACCGGGCGGCAAGCTGCTCGGTTCGGTCCATGGCGGCCGGTGTGGTCTCGGTCATGCTTCCACCTCGCTTTTTCGGAACAGATAGGTCGTTACCCGGGTAAGCACCACCAGCACGATGGTAAGGATGACCGCGGCGGCCTGCCCGAGGCCGGCCTTGCTGAAGCCGAAGATGTAATCGTACACAAACATGGCGCTGGTTTGCGCGGCCTCCATGTTGCGGGCCACGGCCATGGGGTAGTCAAAGCAGCGCAGGCCCCAGGCCAGAAGCAGGGTGACGTTGGCGGTAAAGGAGGGCACCAGCAGCGGCAGGGTAACGTGCCGGAACTTTTGCCACACCCCCGCGCCGTCCAGGGTGGCGGCCTCGTAGTAATCGTCCGGGATGGCCTTGAGCCCGGCGATGTAGATGAGCATGCAGTAGCCCATATCCCGCCAGATGGCGATCACGGCCATGCCCGCCACCACCTGGTCGGACTGGCCCAGCGGGCTGGCAACATGGAACAGGGCGGAGTAGACGTCGGTATATACATAACTCCATACAATGGCGGCGCTGGTAAGCGCGGTGGTAAAGGGCACAAACATCATTGTACGGCACAGGTTGGCAAATTTGGACGAGCGGAAGAGCAGCAGCGCGATGCACAGCCCCAAAAAATTGGTGCCCACCTCGTAGATGAGGGTAAACAGCAGGGTGTGGCCAAAGGCATTTTGGAAATAGCTGTTTTTGAGCATCATGACATAGTTGGACAGGCCGTTGAACTGCTTGTCGGGGGAGATGATGCTCTTCCAGTTGGTAAAGGAGTAGGGGACGCCCTGCACAAAGGGCACCAGCACCACATACCCAAACAGCAGCATGGCGGGCAGCAAAAACAGCAGGTTGCCGGCATGGCTGCGCAGCTTGCGGCGGCGCCGGCTTTGGGCCAGCAGGTCGGTTTTGGTTGTATTCACGGCAATTCCTCCAAAGCGGATGCTTCGGCGGCCCCGGCCGCCGGCAAAGGGCTTTTTGCGGCCGGCCGCGGCCTGATATGGGGAAAGGGACGCCCGTACCAGGGCACGGGCGTCCCCTCCCTTGTGCTAACGCTTTACAGGCCGCACGGCTCAGCCGTTTTCGGCAATGTTCTGGTCAAACTTTGCCTGCATGGCAGCAAGGCATTCGTCGGGAGACTGGGGATTGCCGTTTGCATAACTCTCGGCAAAGGCGGTGAGGTAGGTGCGCCAATCGGTGGTAAACTGGCTGTTGAAGGGCATGGTAAAGTCGCCGTAATGGGCAATGTTGCCGGTCTTTTTGATGCCGGCCAGGGTCTGCACCACCTCGGGCGCGTTGCTGGCCACCTCGCCGTTGAGCAGGGGCATCAGCGAAACCGCGGACCAGGAGCTGCCGCCGTTGACCACCCAGTATTCCATAAACTCAAGGGCGATGTCGTAGTTTTCGGCGTTGGGGTTGACCATAAAGCACTGGTCGTCCTGCACGTTGAGCTTGGCCGAGCCCGCATCGTCGATGGGTTCCACGAAGAAGCCGTACTTAAAGTCGGAGCCCGCGATCATGGCCTCCAGGTCGCCGATGCCCCAGGAGCCAAAGTACATCATGGCCGCCTGGCCGGAGGTGAACACCTCCAGCGCGGCGTTCTGGTCGTTGACCATCGCGTCGTCTCGCATCCAGGCAAGGCGCTGGCCCCACAGCTCGAGGCCGTCCTTAAAGTAGGGGTAATCGGTAAGCTTCTTTTCGCCGCTCATCAGCTTTTCAAAGATGTCCATATCGCCGCCGGCCTGGGCCATGGTCCAGACATAGTTGCGCATCTCGATGTCGCCAAACACCGCGTCGCCAAAGGCATGGGCCCAGGGGTCGATGCCGGCGTCCGAGATGGCCTGGCAGTTGGCCAGGAGTTCGGTGTAGGTGGTTGGCTCCTTGAGCTTGAGGTCCTCATAGATCTTCTTGTTGTAAAAAACGCCCCAGGTTTTAAAGTCGATGGGGAAGCCGTAGATCTTGCCGTTGGCCGAGACGTCGCCCAGATCGCCGGAGGGCAGGTTGAGGCCCTTGATGACGCTGTTGTCGGTGAGGTCGGCCACATAGCCGGCGGCAACAAGGTCCGGGTAAAGGCCCGGGTTGCCCATCATGATCTCGGGCTGGTCGCCCGAGGCCAGCGCGGTCTGCAGCTGAGGGAAGTAATCGGTGCCCTGATTGTACACCACGTTTTCCCAAGTGATGTTGTACTCGGGGTGGGCATCGGCAAAGGCCTGCTCCACCGCCTCCAGACCGGCCTGCTTGGTGGCCTGGGCCATGTAATGGAAAACCGTGATCGAAACATCCTTGGCCTCGCTGCCGCCCGATGCGGGCGTGCCGGCCGCCGGGGTGCTGGCCGCCGGCGCGCTGGACGAGCCGCCGCAGGCCGCCAGGCTGAGCACCAGCGCGAACGCAAGGAACAACGCGACGAGTTTTTTCTTCATGTGTTACCTCCTGTTTCTGAGTTGGGTTTGCGGGTGTTGCGCAGGGGTTGGCGCCAATCCATCAGCCCCCTGCATCTCCCCGGCCGCAAGCGGTACCCTTGTGCCGGGAACTGCTTTCCTTAGTATTGATTATAGCGGTTCGGGCGGGCCTTGAGTATTCATGCGAAACCAAAAAACCTTAATAGTTTATACGGATTGCATAATCTATTTCCAATACCTTTAAGGAAACTATATAGTTTTACCACAACGCCCCCGGCCGGACGGGGTCAGCCGGGGCCAGCCAGCGGCGGCGCCTGCCGCGCCCAGCCCGGCCAGGCGGGCAGTGGGGCGCCCTGGCCGGCCCAGCGCACCGCGTTGCAGATGACCCTTTGCACCTCGGGCTGATGGTACACCGGGTAGGTTTCGTGCCCGGCCGAAAAGTAAAAAATACGCCCCCGGCCCCGGGTCCAGCAGCAGCCCGAGCGCAGCACCTCGCCCCCGGCGGCCTGGGTGAGGAACACCTGGGTCTCGGGCTGGGGGATCTCGAAATATTCGCCATAGGTTTCATCCGCCGGGATCTCAAAATATTCGCCCTTAAGCCCCTGCGCGATGGGGTGGGCGGGCGCGGTGATCCAGACCCTCTGGCGCTCATCCGCCTCCCGCCAGCGCAGGCACTGGGTGCGGGTGCCCATGAGCCGGGCAAACAAAAGGCTGGCGTGGGCCGAGTGCAGCAGCACAAGGCCCATGCCGTCCAGCACACGGTTTTGCAGTTCATCCACCCGCTGGGGGTCGAGTTCCCGCCAGTGCTTGTGGCTCCAGAACACCAGAACCTCCACCCCGTCCATCACGGCGGGCGAGAGGCCCTGGCCCGGGTCCTGCATGGTGGCGGCGGTGACCTCAAAGCCGCCCTCAGCGCGCAAAAACGAGGCGATCTGCCCCTGGATGCCGTTTGGGTAGAGGCGGCGCATGGCCGCCTCGGCCTCGGGCAGAGGGCGGTCCTCCGCCCATACATGTACCTGCATTGGTTTCCCTCCCTGCGTATTTTTTTGCGGCGTTTCCCTGCGCGGACGCGCAGGGCCGCCCCTATCTCGTTTTATTTTACAGCTGTTCCGTCAGGCGTTTCCCTGCGCGGACGCGCGGGGCCGCCCTGACGGGGCTGCCGGGGCTGCTTACAGATCGACCCAGCGGTCCTCCCGGGCCGAGACAAGGCAGGCCTCCACAAAGCGGTTGCCCTGCAGCCCGTCCGCCAGGGTGGCGTAAAGGGCCGGTTCCCCCGGCCTTTTGCCCTGCAAAATATCCGCGTAAAAGGCGCCCATGGCGTTTTTCTGCGCATCCTGCCAGCCGGGCGCGTGCCCCGCGGGCAGGTCGAGAAAGGCCGCCGCTTCGGGGCAGATGGAGGCTTTGTCCATCAAAAGGAGCGTATTCCCCTCCTGCTGGCTGCCGATCCAAAGGCGGTCGCACTGCTCCTGGCGCCAGCACAGCTCCCTTTGCTCGCCGCCGACCGTGACCACCAGGTCGTTTTTGTGCCCTGCCATGCATTTGGAAAACACCGCGCTGCCGGGGGTGCCGTCTGCAAATTCCACCATGACGGCGGTGGTGTCGTCCGAATGGATCGCGATCTCGCGGCCGGTGGCGGGGTCGGTGCGCACGGGGTGGTGGATGTACATCCGGGCGTACACCCGCCGGATGGGCTGCCCCAGCACAAAGCTGGCGGTATCCGCCCAATGCACCCCAATGTCCAGCACGGCCCGGGCCGGGCTGGTCTCGGGCATGCGGCGGGGGGTGTAATCCCCGGCGCGGCAGGCCGAATCCTGGTAATACCGCCCGCTGACATAGAGCGGACGGCCCGCCTGCCCCCTGCGCAGCCGATCGCGCATTTCCAGCACCGCGGCGTTCATCCGGTAGGGATGGTTTACCGCGCAGAGCACCCCGGCGGCCGCCGCGGCGTCACAGACCCTGCGCGCACCGGCCGCGGTGAGGCTGAGGGGCTTTTCGGCATAAAGGTGCTTGCCCGCCCCGATCACCGCAAGGTTGACCGCATCGTGCATCTTGTTTGGGGTGCAGTTGTGCACCACCTCAACGGCGGGGTCGGCCAGCACCTCGCGCCAGTCTGCCGTATAACGATCGGCCGGGAAGGATTCCCGGAGGGCGGGCAGCTGCCCGGTGCTGTGGGCGCACAGGGCGCGGACCTCCACACCGGGCAGGCAGCAGAGCGCCTCGTACTGCAGCCTGCCGATAAAGCCCATGCCAATGATGGCCGCACGGATCCTTCGCATCTGTTTCACCCCTTTGCGTAAAGTGGGGCCAGCGCGTTGTGCACGGCCTTGTATCGGGCGAACAGCTCCTCATAAAGGGCTGTGTTGGCGGGGTTTGGCTCGGCCACCGAACTTACCCGCACGCAGGCCTCGGCCGCCTGGGCAAAGCCGGCGTACCAGCCAATGCCCACCGCCGCCAGCATCGCGCTGCCAAAGGAGGAATCGTCCACCTCCACCTTTTGCATGGCAAGGCCCAGCACGTCGGCGGTGATCTGCCGCCAGAGCGCCCCCTTGGCCCCGCCGCCGATGATCCGCACCCGCTGCATCTCCACCCCCAGCCCCCGCAGGGTGAGCAGGCAGTCCTTCAGGCTCATCGAGACCCCCTCCAGGGTGGCGCGGGTAAAGTGGGCGGTGGTGTGCAGCGAACCGATGCCGGTATAGCTGCCCCGCAGGTCGGGGTCGTTGTAGGGGGTGAGTTCGCCGTTCAGGTAGGGATGGAACATCAGCCCTTCGCTGCCCGGCGGCACGGCGGCGGCCCCCTCGTTCATCCGCTCAAAGGGCTCGCGGCCGATCGCGTCCCGGTACCAGCGGTAGCTGGCGGCACAGCTGGCGGTGGCGGTGCCCGGATACCACAAGCCGGGCACCACATGCCGGTAGTTGAAGATAAAGCCGGAATCCAGCGGCCGGTCGGCCACCACGCAGATGCGCCCGGCGGTGGCCAGCTTGACGGTGGAGTGCCCCGGCGCCACGTTGCCGGCGGCCAGCACCTCCATAACGGTATCGGTGGTGCCCACCAGCAGCCGGGTGCCCTCGGCCAGGCCAAACTCCCCTGCGCAGGCAGGGCCCGCCACGGCCGAAACCTCGGTGGGGCGGCGCAGCCGGGGCAGCCATTCGGGCTGGACGCCCCCCACCGCGCAGAGCTCGGGGGACCAGCACTCGTTTTGGGCATCGTAAAACATCGAGCCGGCCGCGTCGATGGTGTCGGTTTCCATGCCGCCGCCCATCCGCCAGCGCAGGTAGTCCTTGGCAAACAGGATGTGCCGCACCCGCCCGAACACCTCCGGCTCGTGGGCACGCAGCCAGAGCAGCTGCGGCAGGGTCCAGACGGTGGTGGGCGCGTTGAGGGCCTGGGCCAGCACCCTGTCGAGGCAGTGCGCTTTCAGCCACTCCACCTCGGCCTTGCTGCGCTGGTCGGTCCAGAGGATGGCGGGGCGCAGCACGCGGCAGCCCTCGTCCAGCAAAACAGCGGTGTGGGTGGCCGCGTCAAAGGCGGCCGCCTCGATCTGCCCGGCCCGCACATCCGTCTTTTGCAGCAGCTGGGCCAGCGCGCTGGTAAAGGCGCGGCACCAGTCCTCGGGGTCCTGCTCGCACCAGCCGGGGTGCGGGTAATGGGTGGGATATTCGCAGCCGGCGGTGCCTGCAATGGCGCCGTTTTGCCCCAGCAGGGTCAGCTTTACCGACCCGCTGCCAATATCCACCCCCAGCACATACTTCATGCCGCAGGGCATCCAGATCATCTCCCATCCTAAAAATGTTCAGGTGTAAAAAAATGTTTTAAGCATCGCTTGGCAAGGGCACGCATGGTTTTTGGGGCAAAAGGGCGGGAAACGGAATAGGCAAAGAAGCCTTTTGCCGCGCGGGGCCGCCCGATTTTTAAGGCGCGGCCGGCAATGCCGGGCCGCCGTGCAAGGGCTCGGCCGCCCGGTTTTTTAAAGCGCAGCCCGCGCCCTCAAAGCCCCAGCGCCGTGCGGGCCAGCGGGGCGTTCTGCGGGGTGCTGAACACCGCGAGCCCCCGCAGCTCCTCGATGGGCCAAAGGGGCGAGGCTTCGCCCACCCTGCCCTGCAGCGCAAGGCCTGCCTGCTCCAGCAGGGCGGGGCTTGCGGTAAAATAGCAGGCCGAGAGACCGTTTTGCAGGTCGGCCGCCAGCTGCACCCCGCCCGCCATAAAGGCCGAGGGGTCGGCGGCCCCGGCCGCGTCGCCATCGTAGGGGTAAAAAGCCACCTCCACCCGGGCCGGCCCCTGCGGCCCGGCCCAAAGCTGCCCAAGGGCCTCCTCCAGCCGGGCGCAGGTTTGCTCGGAGGCATACCCGCCGGCCAGCAGCGCCGCGCGGTAGTCCGGCGTGGGCTGGTGCAGCTTTTGCCAGGCAAAATCCCCCAACACCAGCAGCGCCAGCAGCCCAAGGATGCAGTGGGTTTTGTGGTAAAACCAAAAGTTTTCCAGCTTTTTTTTCATGCACTGTTCCCCCCGGGCGCCTGCCCATCGGCGGCAAACAGCCGGGCAAATACCGGGTAAAAGATCAGGCTGCCGGTCATCACCGCAACGGCCGGCAGGCCCAACAGCAGCACAAAGACAAAGTAGCGGTAAAGGCAGAGCCCCGCGCCAAGGGCCGCCAGCAAAAAGGCCACCGCCGCAAAGGAGCGCGCGCCGCCCGCAAAGATGAGCAAAAAGGCGTTTTTAAGCTGCGCGCCAAAGGGCAGGCGCAGCATGGCAAGCTGCTGGTGGCCAAAAAAGGTAACGCCGGTAAGCACAAACGCGTCGCAAAGGAAGGCAAGCGCATACAAAAGCCCCAGCCCGCCCTGCACGGCCAGCACCAGCCGCACCGCCCAAAACAGCCCGCCCCACAGCAGACCGGTGAGGGCCGCAAAGCCCATGCTGCGCAGCCCGCAGGCCCGCAGGCAGCCGATAAAATCCTGCCGCACCCAGACCGGCCTGCCCCGCACCACCTGCATGGCGGCAAAGCAGAGGTAGGTGTTGGCCGGGCCGGCCAGCACCCAAAACAGCCCCGCGCCGGCCGCCGAGAGGACGTCGCCCGCCTGCAGCGCAAAAAACAGGCAGCCCAAAAAGGGGATCATGCAGAGCAGCCAGAGGAAATTGGCCCAGAACAGTTTCATGAACCGGTCCTCCAGCAGCTGGAACCAGCGGCCCAGCCCGCTGCGGGGCACCCCGGCGGGCGCTTTTTTGAGTTGATCCCAGATGGACATTGGCCTGCCTCCTTTTTGCGGCGCCCCCCCATTTTGCCAGGCCCGGCCGAAGGCCGCCGGCGCCACAGCGTGGGAAGGCGGGCGGCGGCCATGGCCTTTGGCGGGGCGGTTTGCGTTTGCCGGGCGATGCTTCCGTCCCTTTACAAGGGGCGGCACGCCCCTGTGCTACTTACGATATAGGATACCACCTGCGGTTTGCCGCGTCCATAACTTTTCTTCCGTTTTTTGGTGGTTTTATTAACAATTTCCAATCATTTAGGCATTTATTTTGTGAGGTTATACCAGATTTAGCCCCCTACAGGGGGCTAAACACGCAAGGGAGTGTCCAAACCGGGGAGAGATACCCGGCGGCCGGGTGCGTGGGAGCAGTCTCTCAAGGCAACAGGACCCCTGCCCCGAAAGCCTTTCGAGACTCTCCCCCACCCCCGGTTTTAGCCCCCTAAATCTCCTTGAAATGGACACTCCCAACACGCAAAGGGGCGCCTCCAAAGAGGCGCCCCTTTGCGCATAAAGACCTTACTTGATGGCGATGGCGGTCACGGTGAGGGTGCAGAAATAAAAATCCGGCTTTAAAAACATCTCTTCCAGCTTATCCAGATTTGCCTGCATCTTTTCGTGCGCCTTGAGGTGCTCGGGGTTTTCGGGGTGGCGCTGCACCGAGCGCAGGGTGTACTGCAGCCGGAAGTCGAAGTAATAGTGGAAAAAGTCCTCCCGCTCCTCTGGGTCCATGGTGGTGGTGTCGTCCACCTGGTAGCTCATTTTGATATCGGTAAAACCGATGCCCCGCAGCCAGGGGAAGAACTTGCGGCCGTGGAACCGGTCGCTGACATAGGCCTGGCGGGTGCAGTCGTCTAAAATTTCTTCCACAAGGCCGCCGTCGTCAAAGGCGATCATACCGCCGTCGTCCACCCCGCGGATGATCAGCGCGCCGCCCTTGCGCAGGTATTTGCGCAGCCGCATCAAAAGGCGTACCGGGTTTTTGAGGTGGTGCAAAACGAAGGCGCAGAACATCAGGTCAAACTTTTCGACCCCCTCCTCCTCCATCAGGTCCTCCATCTCGTCGTCGAAATCGCGGGATTCGAGGTCCATCGCGTGGTAGTGGAAGATGCCGTGATCTTCGGTATTGAGCTTGTCGATCAGCTCCTGGTTGCGGTCCAGCCCGATCACCTTGGCAAAGCCGTATTCCGGCTTAAAGCGCAGCTCGGTTACATAGCCGTCGGCACAGCCAATGTCCAGCCCGATCAGCCCGGTGCGGCCCTCCATCCGCTTGATGGCATAGGCAAAGGAATCGGCGTCGTGCTTTTCGGAATAGGCCGACTGCTTTTTCAGCCGCCGGCGCTCGGGCTTGACGGTGGGGTCGTAGCCCGAGGTAATGGTTTGTTTTACGCGCTCGTAAGTGTTTTTTCCCGGCACAGGCTCGGCCTTTTCGCCCGGGGCAAAGGCCTTTTCCACCCCGGTGGTCATGTCTTTATAGCCAATAAAGCCCAGCCAGTTCATCAAACAGTCGTACACCAGCTGCGCCTCGGACTGGGTGACCTCCTCGGTCATGGCCGAGCGGTCGTGGGTGAGGCGGTTGCGCAGCTCCACGATGTAATCCAGCGAGATCGAGCGGATGATGCCCATATTATTGTCGGTATATTTGGCCCAGCGGTCCAGCAGGCGGGAGCGGTTGAACAGGCCCACCAGCTCGCCAAAGCCGAACTTGGTGTAGCTTTTGTTGTTGTTGCCGATCTTGGCCTCGCTCTCCAAAAGGGCGGTGCGGTCCTCGATGGGCAGCTCGCTGAGCGCCTGCTTGTAGATTTTTTTGAGAACCTCCTCTAAGATGGCGCAGGATTCCTTTACGGCGGAATCGTAATACTTTTGCTGGATAAAATGCTTGATCTTTTCCAGCTGGTCCCCCTGAATGATCTTTTCCATACATCTGCTCCTTACTGCGGCGGCGGCCGGATGCAAAACTTTTTTCTATTCTATCACAGTTTTCAAAGTTATGCTATAATAAAGTATCCTTGGGAGTGTCCAAACCGGGGAAAGACATCCGCCGGCCGGGGGCGGGGGAGAGTCTCGAAAGGCTTTCGGGGCAGGGGTCCTGTTGCCTTGAGAGACTGCTCCCACGCACCCGGCCTGAATCCTTGAAATGGACACTTCTGTATCCTTTGGGGCGTTGGGAGGAAAAACGGATGGCGGTAACGCGGTTTATGGGCAAGGTTTATTACCCGCTGATGGCAGGCAGGGACGCAGCCGGGGCGCTGGCATCGGCGGTGACCGTGACGAACAAGGGCAAGGAGGCTTTGGTGTTTTGCAAAAGCCGGGTGCACTGCGAGGAGATGCGCACCGGGCTTGGAGGCATTTTGGGCGACACCGACGGCCCGGCCCGAATCGCCGAGGTATACGCTCTTGAGCGGCGGGAGGTGATCGGCTGGCCCAAAAACAACAAGGGGCTGGCCTTTTGCCCCCGCACCGGGCCCGAGGTGCCAATAGCGCTGACCGGCCTGCGCTTTTTGCTGTTTGAGTCCGGCGTGGCGCTGCTTGAGATGAGCCTGGAGATGGCCGGCCTTGCGCTGGAGGACGCGATGAACGCCACCTATTTTTTGTGCGAGGTAAAGGACGAGCGCAACCATTTTGCCTGGGAGGAGCGCATTTTTGACCCCGAGACCCGCACCGCCCGCGCCGAGCCCCGCTCCTTTAGCCTGCGGGAGTGGTTTTTGCGGTGCACCGCGTTTTTGCCCGGCTGCGAAAATTTTGAGGACCGGCCGCTGGAATCCACCATTTCAAAACCGCTGCTTTACGGCTTTTACTGGTTAAGCGAAAAGCCGGCGGATTTTGAGCGGCTTGCCGCAAACCTTGCGCAGAACTTCAAGGCCTCCTACAAGGGGGTGGAGGATGGGCGGTTCCACCTTTTGCAGGCCTTTGAAAACTCGTACTGGTGCGCCTCGTACAACGCGGCGGTCAATGTAAGCTACGCGGTGGAGGACGCCGCCTCCAACCAGTTTTTTGAGGCCGCCTTCCCCCACAAGTGGGAGAGCGAATACCTGTTTTTGTTTTTGAACACGGTGCACCAGAAGTACGCGGTACTGAAATACTTAGCCGAGCTGGGCGAATTGGCCTGCACCCAATACGACTATACCCGGATGCGGGAGCTTTTGATCCAGAGCGAGGTGATGCGGGAGCGGTGCGGCCTTTTGAAAAACCGCTGCTTTTTTGAGCTGCCCAGCCATGTGGAGCATGTAAACCGGGTGTACGGGTTTTTTCAGTGGTGCTTTGACATCCCGGGGTACCTTGCCAGCCTCAACGCCGGGGTGGAGGGCTCGATCGAGGTGTGCAGCAGCTATGTAAACCGCATTAAGGAGATCGAGGACCTGGAGGAGGCGCTGCGGGGCGCGCGCAACGAGCGGTACATAGCGCTGATCACCGCCAGCATTACCTGCCTGACCTTTTTTGGCACCGCCTACGAGACCCTGCAAAGCCTGCTGACCGGCCAGTTTGGCGCGGTGGGGGTGAGCGGCGCGGTGGTGACCGGCACCTTTGTGGCCACCATCAGCGGGGTGGTGTACAACGTGACCCACCAGCGCACCGTGATGAACGACCTGAAGGAAAAGATCGACTTTTTAAAGAGCAAGAGCACCGCGCTGTGAGCGGCCTTTGGCCGGATGCGGCGGCATATACGCGCAGGCCCGGCCCTCCCCGCGGGGAGGGCCGGGCCTTTTTTGCGCTTAGCGGAACAGGCCGCGCCTGCGCTTTTTGAAGTCCTTTTCGATGGGGGCCTTCCAGTCGGCCGAGAGGGGCGCGGCGCAGCGCACCGCGCTGACCGCCTGGCTTACGGTCTCGTAATTAAGCTGGGTGCCGGCGCTGTCGCAGTGGTAGTTTACCGCCCGGTCGGCGCTGATGCCGAAGCCGGCGGCGGTGCTTACCGCGTCGATGTTGGCCCCGAGGAACAAGAACTCCCAGCCGTATTTTTGCTTTTGCCGCTCGATCATGCCGCGCACTTTTTCAAGGTTGTAGCGGTGGCTGGCGTTTTCCATGCCGTCGGTGGTGATGACAAAGAGGGTGTGCTCGGGCACGTCCTCCGGCCGGGCGTACTTGTGGATGTTGCCGATGTGGCGGATGGCCCCGCCCATCGCGTCCAGCAGGGCGGTGCAGCCCCCCACAAAATAGTCTTTTTCGGTCATGGGGGGCACCTTTTCCAGCGGAATCCGGTCGTGCAGGACGGTGCTTTCGTTGTCGAACAGGATGGTGGAGACAAAGGCCTCCCCTTCCTGCTTTTTTTGCTTTTGCATCATGGCGTTGAAGCCGCCGATGGTGTCGGCCTCAAGGCCGCTCATCGAGCCGCTGCGGTCCAGGATCAATACGAGTTCGGTCAGGCCCTTTTTCATGGTGGTTCCTCCTTTTTGATGGCTGCGGGTGTGTTTTGCTTACAGCCATAGTATAGAGGAAACCGGCGCGCAAAAGGTCGCCTGCCGGGCGACAAATCAAAAGGCGGAACACAGGGGCCGAGGCCGGGCTTTTTTGCACAAAAACGGGCGCTGCCTTTTTGCGCAAAGGCGGCGCCCGGGATGGTTTTGGCAGCTTACGCCGAGCCTAAAAGGGCCTGGTCGAAGGCAAACAGCGCCTCGTTGACCGCCAGCACGTCGTAGCTGCCGTTTTGGATAAAATACTCCACGATCACGTCAAATTTGCTGGAATGGCTCAGCGCGTAGCCCGCCTTCATCAGGAGTTCTTTTGTCTCGTCCATGGGCAGTTCGAGCGCCAGCGCAAAGGCCAGGGCGGTGGGCTTGCTGGGCTTGTAGAGCCGGTCGGACCGGATCTTGGAAAACAGCTTGCGGCTGATGTTGGCCTTTTTGTAGCAGGCCGCGTCGGTGATGCCGCGCTCGTCGATCTTGCGCAGCAGCATCTCGGAAAAGCTCTCGTCCAGGCATTCCAGCGCCTCGTCCAGCGAGCGGGGGGCGGCGGAAAGGGGCATGGCGGCGGGGGCGGCGGAGTACGCCGGGGCCGGGGCCGCGGCAGGCGGGGCAGGTTCCGAGGGAGCGGCCGGAGACTCGGCAAAGGGGGCGGCCTCCTCAAAAGTGCCCGAAGCCTGCGCATCCTGAACGTCCAATTCCCGCGCGTCCTGCCGGGGCAGGCCAAAGAGCTTTTGCAGGGCCGAGCGCCTGCCGGGCTTTGCGGTCTTTATTTGGTGCACCTCAGCGGCCGCGGGCGGCATGGAGGGCAGGGCCGGCGGGGGCGCTGCCAGCCCGGCGGCACGGTCAGCCTGATGGACGTGGCCAACGAGCGCTTTGTGTCGCTGAAGCCCGGAC